>JBBAFX010000261.1:0-3366 GCA_041655195.1 Trueperaceae bacterium | reverse complement strand
GGCGTTCGGCATGATCGTCAGCAAGGGCCTCACGCAGGAGCTGTACAGCGCGCAGACCACAGGCCTGCCACCCATAGTGTCGAGCATCTACCCCGCCGCCACGGCGCGCGTGGCGCCCGGCGCCGACCTGCGCCGCGTGAAGGCCGACCTGGCCGAGAAGGGCTACGCGGGCCAGACGCTGGCGGACCAGATGGGCTCCATAAACGCCGTGGTGAACGGCATAGTGGGCGTGCTGAACGCGTTCGCGGTCATAGCGCTCATCGCCGCCGGCTTCGGCATAGTGAACACGCTGCTCATGTCCGTGCAGGAGCGCACCCGCGAGATCGGCCTCATGAAGGCCATGGGCATGGGCGGCCGCAGCATCTTCGCGCTCTTCAGCGCCGAAGCCGTGTTCATCGGCTTCCTCGGCAGCGCCATCGGCTCGCTCATAGCCATCGGCTTAGGTTCCGTCATCAGCTCCGTGCTGGCCGCCGGACCGCTGAGCGACCTGGCGGGCCTGCGCGTGCTGGAGTTCGACCCGCTCACGGTGGCCGGCGTCATATTGGTGGTCATGCTGCTGGCGTTCCTGTCGGGCACGCTACCGGCGGCAAGGGCGGCGCGGCTCGACCCCATCGCGGCGTTGCGCTACGAGTAAGCGCGCATTGGGGCCCGCCTAACGCGGGCTCGGGTCCTTGGTTCTTACCGCCGGGTTCGCTTCAGAGCCCGGCGGTCACCGCTTCCAGGCTGAGTAACCGCTCGAGCGTCCTCACGTTACGCGACGTGGTGGGCACCTTCAGGCGCCGCTCCAGCAGGGCGTTACTGAGCTTCGAGGTATGCGTGCTGCCCTCGTAACGCATGTACGCCTCGTTGCCTAACAGCGTCAGTTGGGCGTCGGCGAACGTCTCCGCCGCCAGCGCCGCCAGGTTCGCCGGTTCGGGCGTATCGTCCCAGAACGCCACGTGCACGTTGCCGCCCTCAGGGGCCGTGTATGGGTTCGTCGCTACTACCGTGGCCAACTGCGTGGGCGTGCGGCTGATGGCGACCGTGCTCACCCCGAATTCGACATGTATGAGCCGTTCCGTGCGGCGTTTGAGGTCCGCCGCTTCTTGGTCCGCGCCGGCCACGATGACGTTGCCGCTCTGCAGCAGATAGCCGACCTGGCCGAGACCCTCGCGCTCCATGGCGGCCACCAGCAGCTTCATGGGCACCTTGTTGGTCTTGCCGAGGTTCACGGCGCGGAGGAAGAGGACGTGGATCATGGGTAGCTTCAGGCTAACCGTTCGTCATCAGGCCGGCGGTTCCTCGCCAAGCCAACGGTTCGTGGTCAGACGAGCGGTTCCTCGTCATCCGTCAGCGCGTCATCCGTCAGCGCGTCATCCGTCAGCGCGTATTCGCCGAACTCGTCGCCCTGCCCCAGATCGGCCTCAAGCGACGCCAGCGTGACCCGAAACCTGGCACCGCCGCCGACTGCCGCCAGTACCTCAACCTGCCCGCCGTGCGCCTCGACCAGCTCGCGCACCACGCTCAGGCCCAGACCGCTGCCGCCCTGCGAGTCACGCCGGGTGAAGTGCCGGTCGAACAGGTGCGCCATGGTCTCGTCGTCCACGCCAGGACCGTCGTCGGTTACCTCCAGCGTCACCTGCTCCGGCCCTTCCGCCACGGTCACGCTCACGCCCGCAGCCCCGCTGGCGGCCTGCACGGCGTTGCGCACCAGGTTGCGCACGATCTGCGCCAGGCGCTCTTGGCTACCGAGCACCAGGCCGGCGCCCTCGGCCGCGAAGTGCACGCCCGGGTACTCCGCTGTGACCCGCTCGGCCACCTGGGCTAGCGCCACCACGTTCAGCTCGAGTGGCATGCGTAGCTCGCCGCGCGCCAACGTTAGTAGGTCCTGCGAGGTGTGCAACAGCTCCCGGGCAGCGTCGCGAGCGGCGTGCAGTTGCCGCGAATCGTCGTTCGCGGCCAGCGCCTCCAGTTGCCCCGCCACCACGGTGAGGGGCGCAGCCAGCTCGTGCGCCACGCCCGCCAGGGCGTCGCGTTCCTCCTGGCGGTGCTGACGGATGGCGTTCACGGCGCTCTCCAGCGCGGTGCCTACCCGGCCCACCTCGTCGTCGCGCATGGGCGGCAGGTTCAGCACAGGGTCCGCCGGCTCCAGCGCTGCGGCCTCCTCAGCCAGGCGCGTCAGGGGCCGCAGCTGCCGGCTCAGCACGATCAGCGCCAGTGCGCCTGAGAGTAGAGCTATGACGCCAGCCGCCCAGAGCAGGCTGGTTCTTAACGTGCTCCTAACAGCCAGCGCATTAGAGGCGTCGTACCCGAGCCTAACGGTGCCGATCACCAGCCCAGAACCCACTATCCAGGGCTCAGAGGCCACCAAGTGCGGCCTAGAGTCCCAAGTGACCCAGCTAGGAGAGTCAGTCACCGGCAGCGGCTCGGGCGACCCCTCTGGGATCATCACCACGTCGTCCCTACCCACCAGCTGCAAGGTCAGGAACTGCACGCCGTCGTCCAGCAGGCTGGCGCCGATCTCGGGGTTCGACATGAGCGCCTGCACCCGGTCCAGTTCGCGAGCTAGCAACGCGGAGAGCTCGGAAAGCTGATGTCGCTCGAACAGCGCCACGGTCAGCAGAGCCGAGGACACGAGCGCCACGAGGAGCGCCACCATGACCAGGATGCCGAGCCGTATGCGCAGCACGGGGTTTCAGACCACCAGGTAGCCGCGGTTGCGGACGGTCCTAATGACACCGTCCATGCCCGCCGATTTCAGCTTGCGCCTGAGGTTGTAAACGTAGACCTCAATGGTGTTCGAGTCAGGCAGGTCGGCGCCGTAGATGGCGCGCTCCAGGTCGTCCTTGGTGAACACGCGCCCGCGGTACTGCACGAGGAGCTTCAACAGTAGGAACTCGCGTTCCGGCAGGTTGAGGAACTCGCCCGCCACGCTGGCCCGGCCGTTCGCTACGTCCAGCACCAACTCTCCGAGCGTCAGTTGCGCTTGACCGCCTTGCTCCCGCAAGCGCACGTGGATGCGCGCCAGCAACTCCGCCACGCTGAATGGCTTGGTCAGGTAATCGCTGGCGCCCGCGTACAGACCCGCCACCCGGCTCTCGACGTCCCCGCGCGCGGTCAGCATCAGCATGGGCGTCTTATCGCCCGCGTTAATCTCCTCCGCCAGGTCGAGCCCGTCCCCGTCCGGCAGGTTCAGGTCGAGGATCACCAGATCGAAGCGCCCGTCCGCGAGCTGCTCCCGCGCCTCGGCCAGGGTCATGGCCATCACCGGCGCGTACCCGGCCAGGGCCAGCTGCTCGCGCAGCAACGACACGAGCTGACGATCGTCCTCCACCACCAGCAGGCGAGCGCCACCGGCTGACGACGTTTGGGGGGTGGCGGTGGGGT
>JBBAFX010000260.1:0-3376 GCA_041655195.1 Trueperaceae bacterium | reverse complement strand
TTCGCTCCCCACTAGCCTGGGCGACGGGCCGAACCCGCGCGCTGGCGGTAGAGTCGGGCGGTGGCTAGGTCCTCTGGCGCCGAATCCGGCACACTGAACGACACAACCGACAACGTTGCCCTCCCGCCCCCTACGGTCATGGAGGTGTTCCGCACGTGGCTCCCGCTGGCGGCCAGCTGGGCCGTTATGGGCATGGAGCTGCCTTTGGTCAGCGCCATCATGGCGCGTCAGCTCGACCCCGAGCTGCACCTGGCCGCCTACGGTGGCGTGGTCTTCCCCGTGGCGCTCATTGTGGAGGCGCCCGTCATCATGCTGCTGGCCGCCTCGGTGGCTTTGGCGCGCGACCCAGCTTCGTACCGGCTCATCTACCGGTTCATGATGATCATCAGCGCCTTCCTAACGGTCCTCCACGCCCTCCTGGCCTTCACCCCGCTGTTCGACCTCGTGCTGGTGCCGCTCTTCGATCCGCCCGCGGGGGTTATCGAACCGGCCCGGCTGGGCCTCAAGATCATGCTGCCGTGGACTTGGGCCATCGGCTACCGGCGCTTCCAGCAGGGGCTGCTCATACGCTTCAACCGCTCGCACCACGTCAGCATCGGCACGTTCCTACGGCTCGTCGCCGTAGCGGTGGTGGCGGTGCTGGCGGCCTTCGTATTTGGCGCGCCCGGCATAGTCACCGCCACTGCCGCCATTGCGGTGGGCGTGACCGTAGAGGCTGCCTACAGCGGCTGGGCCGTGCGGCCCGTCTTGCTGGGCCCGCTGCAGCGGGGGGCTAAGGTGGTGCCGCCCCTGACGTTGAGCGTGTTCCTGGCCTTCTTCACGCCGCTCGTGCTGACGAGTTTCCTCTCGCTGATGATCCAGCCTATCGGCAGCGCCGCCATGGCCCGCATGCCAGGCGCGCTGGAGTCGCTGGCTGTGTGGCCCGTGGCCAGCGGGGTGCTGTTCATCCTCCGCGCCCTCGGCTTCGCGCTGAACGAGGTGGTCGTAGCGCTGCTGGACAGGCCAGGCGCGTACAAGGCCCTGCGCCGCTTCACGCTGCTCCTCACCGGCGCGCTGCTGGCGGTGACGGGCGTGGTGGCGTTCACTCCGCTCGCCCGTATCTGGTTCGCGGACATCTCCGGCCTCTCACCCGAACTCACGGCGCTGGCCGTCCTCGGTTTCGCCTGGGCGGTGGCCTGGCCATCACTAGACGCGCTCCGCAACCTCGTGCAGGGCGTGGCGGTGTTCACGCGGCGTACGGGCGCCATCAGCTGGTCCATGGTCGTCTTCCTGGTGGTCACGGCCGTGGTGCTCGGCGCAGGCGTTGTATCGCAACGCTTCCCCGCCCTGCCCGTGGCCATGGTGGCGTTCGTGGTCTCCACGGCCGCGCAGGTAGCGTGGCTCCGCTACGCAGTTAGGCGCGAAGTGGCGGAACTGGCTGCGGCCTGACCGCAACACGTAGCGCCCCAGTTGTGCCTCCGTCCCGCTTCTGCGCGGGTCGTAACGTCCCGCTTAGGGCCGGGACACCGCCCCATGCGGTCGGGACGCTCACCGGTGCAGCATGTGCTCCGGAGGTTACGAGCATGAGCAGAACGAGTAGTAGTCAAGCGGCAACAACTCGCCAGCCATCGCGACAACGCAGCGCCATACGGTCTCTGCTGTTCGCGCTCGTGGGAGCGCTGCTATTCGGAGGGGCACAAGCGCAGAACGAGCTGAACGTCGTGCTGACCCGGGGCTCCCTTGCCACCCAACCGCTGATCGTCGGAGGCGGTTTCCGGCCGCTTAGCCTCGTGAACCAGAACAACGAGACAACGAACTTCACCGTCTACAGGCTCAATAATGACGCCTCCCTCGCCAACTTCGTGGCTGCTAAAGAGGCCTCAGGCGCAGCCGCCATCGAGGACATGGCGACCACGGCCACGGCGCTTAGCGGCGTGTCGGTCTCCAAGCACAGCAGCAAGACCATGATGGTGGACCTGGAACGCGGCACTTACGTCATAGCAGCGACCCCGAAGAGTGGCGGGGCGGTCGCGTACTCCACCTTCGAGGTAATCGGCGGCGGCGAGACTGCTGCGGCACCACAGGTCCCTAACGAGGTCAGTCTCACCGACTTAGCGTTCAAGTTCCCGACCGAAGTTGACGCCGGCGCGAACCTGTGGAAGGTATCGAACACAGGCACGCAACCGCAGGTGGTTGACTTCTACCGGTTGCTGCCGGGCCGGACGGTCGACGACCTGATCGCTTACCTGGGCGGCAACGGCGCACGCGCCCCTTACGACGAGACCGCCAACATAGCCATGGTGGCTGCCGGTGAAACGGTGTACGTGCCCGTGGACCTCAAGGCTGGTGACTGGGTGGCGCTCAGCTCTGCCCCCGACATGAACAGCCCTGAGCTCACGCACGTCATGGAAGGCATGGCCTCGGAGTTCCGCGTCTACTGAAGTAGTCACCTTCCGCTAGGCCGCCCCCTGCACCGGAGCGGCTCGGCAACGGAGCGAGGGGCGGCGCTAGGGCATCCGCACCTCGCTCCTTGATCTCGCCTAGTAAAATCGTGCGGAACTAGGCGGGTGTGATGGAGGCTCATGACTCTCAAGGAACACCTGAAGTCCTGGGTCCTTCAAGCGAGGCGCCCGCCCGCAACCATGCCCCCAAACCGTACCGCTTCGAACGGCGCAGACCCGACAGCATCAGGTTCGCCCTGCACGACCGTCTGGGGCCCGCCCTCGCTAACCTCGAGCTGCGTTTAGGGCTTCTGGAGGAGCACGCAGGCGAGCACGGTTTCAGTCAAGAGCAGGTGACAAGCCTCAAACAGGAGGTGGCCGGGCTCGTGGAAGAGTTGGGGCGCATAGTGAACGAGCAGCTACCCAAACCGCTGGAGCTCGGCGGCCTCGTGCGGGCCATGCGCGAGGCGTGCCGGCGGGCCGAGCGACCAGGCACGCTGATCGACTTCACCGTATCGGGAACGCCGGTGCTGCTGCCGCGCGAGACGGCTGAGCTTCTGTACCGCGCGGTGCTAGAGGGCACCGCCAACGTGGCGCGCCACGCGCACGCGCGGCGCTGCCTGGTGAAACTCACCTTCAGCGCCACGCACGTGGCTCTAGAAGTTAGGGACAACGGCAGGGGCTCACCGCCTGCGGACCCGGCGTCACCCGCCGCGCACGTCGGCCTAGGCCTCACCTCGCTTTGGCGCGCAGCCAGGCGCCTTCACGGCTCGGTGCGTTTGGAGAGCCTGCCCGTGCGGGGCACGCGGCTGGTCGCGAGGCTGCCGCTGGACGCCAGCACGCCCAGGCCTCACCTCACTGAGCAACCCCCGCCGGCGCCTGGCCCGGAATGACTCTAATGGCGATCGAATCAGGAACAGGTCCCGCGCCACATGCGGGCGGGCCGGTATCGGTGC
>JBBAFX010000259.1:0-3399 GCA_041655195.1 Trueperaceae bacterium | reverse complement strand
GTGTGTTAGGCGAGTCGGAATCGTGCGGTCCGAGCATCATCATGGCCGGCCACCACCAGCGGTCCAGCGCGTCCTGCGCCATCTGCCGCTGCTTGGGTGTGCCCTGGGCGTACCGGCGGATCATGTCCTGGCCCTGCTTGTGATGGAAGGTCTCCTCGGCGCAGATGCGCACCATGGCGCGCGAGTACGGCCCGTACGAGGCGCCCGCCAGCATGACCTGGTTCTTGATAGCCGCGCCGTCAACCAGCCAACCGATCATGCCCACGTCGGCCCAGGTGAGGGAGGGGTAGTTGAAAACGCTGGAGTACTTAGCGCGGCCTGTAAGCATGGCGTCGACCATCTCCTCGCGCGTGGCTCCCAGCGTTTCGGCAGCGTGGTAGAGGTACTGCCCGTGGCCGGCTTCGTCCTGCACCTTGGCGATGAGGATGAGCTTGCGCCGCAGGCTGGGCGCCGCGTTGATCCAGGCGCCCTCGGGTAGCATGCCCACCCATTCGCTGTGGGCGTGCTGGCTGATCATGCGGATGAGCTGCCGGCGGTACTCGTCCGGCATCCAGTCGCCGGGTTCGATCTTCTCGCCCGCGTCTATGCGCGCCTGGAACGCCGCCAGGCGGGCCTCCTCGGTGTGGGCCAGTGGTGCTGACCCGTTCGCTGCCATGCGCTGTTCAGCCACGGTGGGCTCCTTCCCTGGCGCCCAGGGCGCCGAACACGTACCTCACGTACTGCTCTGTGAGCTCCTCGAGCGGCATGCGGCCCTTGGGGTCGAACCACTGGTAGCTCCAGTTGAGGGTGGAGAGGGTCAGGAGGGTGGCCACGTCCACGTCGTGAACGTTGAACGCTCCCGTCCTGCCCCCGTCCTCGATGATTCTCTTCAGGTGCGCCTGGTAAGCGTCGCGCCGCTCTATGACGTGGCGGCGGGACTCCTCGGCTAGGTGCGTCCATTCGTGGAAGAACACGGCGGCCGTTTCGATCTCGTTCTCGACCACGTGCAGGTGCCCCCTAATGAACGCGGCTAGTCGCTCCTGGGGCGGGGTGTCGGCCGGCACGTTACGGGCGGAGGCCAGGAACGCGTCCGCGGCGCTGTCCACGATCTCGCGCAGCAGTTGCTCCTTGGAATCGATGTGGGCGTAAAGGGAGGCGCCCTGGAGGTTCAGGTGCCGCGCCAGCTCGCGCATGCTGGTGGCGTGGTAACCGTTGCGGCGGAACAGGGTGCCGGCCGCGCGTAGGATCTCGGCCCGGCGACCGACCCCTTCTGGGGCGGCTAGCGGGTGCGCTGTGCCTGGGCTGGACGTAGCCATCTGACCTCCGGCGGGCCCCGTGAGGGGCCTCTGCGCCATGGGGACTTCTAAGACCTAGGCTTCCAGGATAGACTAACGACCGTTCGTTAGGCAACGCGTCGCGCCATTACGGTCGGCTAGTCGCCGGTGCGCCTCACCGCTCAGCGCTATGGCGCGCCCGGTACACACCGCGGTCGGTGGCGACTCGGCCCGCGTGCGCGGTACGTTGCTGCTATACACGAGGTATCCGCCCGTTGGCGTGCTCCGCCGTGCCGAGCCTTAGGCGCGGCAGGGCTGCACGGGGCCAGTCAGGAGATGCCCATGGACACGCTGCAGTACATCCCGCCTAGCGGCGCGGAGTTCGGGGAGCTACCCCTCACCACAGAGGAACTCCTCCGCGGCTACCGCGCCACCGCCCGCGCCCGCTTCTTCGACGAGAGGGCCGTGACCCTCCAGCGCCAGGGTCGCCTTGGCGTCTACGCCCCTTACCGTGGCCAAGAGGCCGCCCAGGTCGGCACAACCCTTGCCCTGGAGGAGGGTGACTGGCTGGTGCCGAGCTACCGCGAGACGGCCGCCGCCATAACCCACGGACTGCCGCTCAGTCAGGCCATCCTTTACTGGCGTTCGCACCCGGCCGGTTGGCGCTTCCCGGACGACGTGCGCATGCTGCCCTTCTACATCCCCATCGCCACCCAGATGCCGCACGCGGTGGGGCTCGCCATGGCGGGCCGGCACCAATTGGCGGGCCGGCACCAGCAGGAGCAGCCGTGGGTGGTGCTGGCCTTCATCGGCGATGGCGGCACCAGCGAGGGCGACTTCCACGAGGCCCTCAACTTCGCGGCCGTCTTCAAGGCGCCTGTGGTGTTCGTGGTGCAGAACAACGGCTGGGCCATCAGCACGCCCACGGAGCGCCAGATGGCCAACGTGCGCATCGTGGACCGCGCCAACGGTTACGGCATGCACGGTGCGAGGGTAGATGGCAACGACTTGGTGGCCACCTGGGTGGCGGCTAAGGAGGCGGTGGCGCGCGCCCGAGCCGGCGAGGGCCCCACGCTGCTCGAGGCCATGACCTACCGCATTGCCCCGCACACCACCAGCGACGACCCTGGCAGGTACCGCGACGAAGAGGAGAGTAAGCGCCGTGCGGCTGAGGAGCCGCTAGTGCGGCTGCGCACTGCGCTCAGGTCTCTAGGGGTGCTGACGGATGAGGTTGAGGCTCAGGTTCAGGCCGACCTCGAGCAGGAACTGAAGGAGGCGTTGGAAGTGGCGGACGCTGCTCCGGACATCGACCCGGCCGAGATCGTGGAGCACGTGTACGCCGAGATGGGACCGGATCAGCGCATGGCGTGGGAGGCCCTCGGTGGCCGCTGACGTGAAGGTAACCACGGCCGAGGCGGCGCGGGCGCCCATCACCATGGTGCAAGCCATCAACGAGGCCATGGCCGTGGCGCTGGAGCGCGACCCGCGCGTGCTGCTCTTCGGGCAGGACGTGGGCGTGATGGGCGGGGTGTTCCGCGCTTCGGACAGCCTGCAGGAACGCTTCGGCGAGGAGCGGGTGTTCGACACGCCGCTCGCTGAGGCGGGCATCGTGGGCCTAGGCATCGGTCTGGCGCTTGGGGGCATGCGGCCCATCGCCGAGGTGCAGTTCGCCGGCTTCCTTTACCCTGCGCTCGACCAGATCCTCTCGCACCTGGGGCGGTACCGGCACCGTACCCGCGGGCGCTTCTCGCTGCCCATGGTGGTGCGGGCGCCGTACGGCGGCGGGGTGCACACCCCCGAACAGCACGCCGATTCGCCGGAAGCCGTGTTGGCGCACGCGCCCGGCATCAAGGTCGTCATCCCTTCTTCGCCCGAACGCGCCAAGGGGTTGCTGCTAGCGGCCATCGACGATCCAGACCCGGTCTTCTTCCTTGAGGCCATCAAGCTCTACCGCTCTGAACGGCAGGTAGTGCCCGAGGGCCACTTCGCGTTCGAGCTCGGCAAGGCGCGGATCGTTCGGTCCGGTACCGCTGCGAGCCTCTTCTGCTACGGGGGCATGGTCGAGGTCTGCATGAAGGCCGCCGAGGTGGCCGCCCGCGAGGGTGTGGAGCTGGAGGTCGTGGACCTCGAAACGCTGGCGCCGCTC
>JBBAFX010000258.1:0-3413 GCA_041655195.1 Trueperaceae bacterium | reverse complement strand
AGAGCGCCAGCGCCGGCGCCACGCCGCAGGCCGAGAGCCTGCTCCGCAGCGCGCTGGCCAACAGCGCCACCTTCTACGAACGCGCGCAATTGGCGGACGCCTTCCTGGCGCTGCCGACCCCCCGCAGGGAGCTGGCGGACGAGGCTATGGCCGCGGCCATGGAGGACTTCGTGGCGCGCGGTTACCGCGCGGAGCTCCTCACCGATCCCAGCCTGCAGGACGCTTACGGCTTCCCGCACGGCCGGCTCCTGAACGCCCTAGGCCGCGGCGACCTGCAGCGGGCGGGCTTCTGGGCGGACTGGCTCTACCGCACCTCCACCCCGGAGGTGGCCGAAACGCAGTTGGCGCTGCGTGAGTACGCGCTCTACCTGCAGGAAGCGGGCCAGCGCGACGAGGCGTCGTTATGGCGCACGCGCGCTAACGAGGCGCGGGGCGGCTTCCAGGTCGGCGCTATCCTCACGCAATCGGCCCGCACGGTCGGCCAGACTGGCTGGTACGGCGTGGCCGCTCTGATCGTCAGCATCATCGCGCTGCACATAACGCTCCTCGCCAAGTACTGGCGGCCTCAGTCGCTCACCATGCAGCGCGCCCGCGCCGCCGGCAAGAGCGTCTCGCCTCTGTTCGCGCGCCTCACCTTCATGCGTTACGCCACGTGGGTCGAGAAGCTCGTGGTCGTGCTCCTGTTCGCTGCCGCCCTGGCACTGACCGCGCTGCTGGGCTGGTCGAGCCAGCTCGACAACATGCCACGCGCCTGGGGCTCCGGCAGCCTCGGCACACCCGCTGCGCTGGACGCGGTGGCGACGCTCGACGCCAACAGGCCCGGCAGCACCTTCGTGCGCGGCTTCGCGGCGCAGAGCGTTGGCGACGAGGCCGCCGCCGAGCAGGCGTACAGGCAACTGCCTGACGACCCGGCCGCGCTCAACAACCTGGGCGTGCTTACGGGCGACGAAGCCTACTTCCGGCAGGCTCTTGACCGCGACCCAGGCAACGCCACCGCGCTCTTCAACCTGGGCACCGGCCCGAACCCGTCGAACCTCCACGCCGAGTTCGGGGCGGACGAACCGCTGGTCGTGGCGCCGAACGCCGCCATCCTGGGAGGCGCCCTGGCGGGCACCTTCCTGGGCGCGTGGCAGAGCGCGTTCACTAACCCTTGGGCGGCCCTGACCGGCCTGGAAGGCGTGACGTTGGCACCGTGGCTGTGGACCGTGCTGGTGGTGCTGTTCCTCGCCTGGGCGGCGGTGTCCATCCTCTACCTGGTGGTGCCCCGCCCGCGCCTGGCGCGCAACGCCCCGCGCACGCTGCTCTACCACATGCTGGCCATCCTGCTGCCCGGCACGGGACTGGCAGACGAGTTCTGGGGCGTGTTCCTCATGGTGCCGTGGGCCATCTTCGGCGTGGACTTCCTGCTGCACTACATCCCCGGTGGACCGGACCCGACCATGGCGCTCCGCACCGACGGTATCGCCCTGATCGTCATCTACGTCCTCAACCTCGTGGCGTTCTTCGTGGAGTTCGGCTCTTACCGGCGCCGGATGGTGGCTCTTAAGCAGAACGACCCGCAGACAGCCCGAGAGTTCGGCATGCGCGTGCCGGCGCCTGAACTAGGTTGAGCACGGCCCGGAGCGGTGCCGCGCCGGATATCCAGCGCGGCACCGTAACCACGCCTGGTTTCGTTACGGGCGGCTACTTGCTCATAGCGCTGGCGGCCGTGCTGTGGGCGCTACTCGGGGTGTTCTCGCAGCGACTCCTGAACGCCGGGGTGAGTTCCACCGAGATAGCCTTCTACCGGGCCGCCCTCGGTGGCTTGCTCTTCGTGGCGCACGCCGGCCTGCCGCGCCAGCTACGCCTGCAACGCCGCAGCGACCTGCTGGCCTTCGTGGGTTTCGCGCTGGTAGGCGTGACCCTCTTCTTCACCGCCCTGAACATGGCCATAGACGCGGGCGGAGTGAGCCTGGCATTCATCCTGCTGTACACCGCGCCCGCCTTCGTGGCGGTTCTAGCGGCCATCTTCCTGGGCGAGAAACTGAAGCCCGTGAACCTGGTGCTGATAGCCCTCGCCATCACCGGCGTAACGCTGGTGGCGCGCAGCGGTGGCGGCGGCATGGAAGTCGGCGTGGCCGCCATCGTGTGGGGGCTGGTGGCCGGCCTCTCGTACTCTTCTTACTACCTGTTCGGGAAGTGGGTGCTCAGGCGCTACCAGCCAGCCACCATCTACGCTGTGGTCCTGCCGGTCGGAGCGCTCGGGCTGCTGCCGTTCGTGCCTTTCGACGCCGTGCGCTTAGCCACGCCCGCACTGTGGCTCGACATTGCGCTCATGGCCGGTCTCTCCACCTACCTGGCCTACCTGGTCTACTACCTGGGCCTCAAGCGCGTGGAGGCGTCACGCGCCGTGCTGGTGGCCACGGTAGAGCCGGTGGTGGCAGCCGGGCTGGCCGCCCTTCTCTTCGGGGAGCGGCTGGGGGTATTGGGCGTGCTTGGGGCGCTGCTGGTACTGACGGCGGCCGTGCTCACGTCTATGCTGCCGCGTGAAGTGGCCACCACAGCGCAAGAACCGTAACTCTATACACACCCTGCTGCATAGCCGTTCGTCCCGTCGCTAACAGTGCTTGACGCTGTTCGGGGGCGGTGCTATCGTTGCATCGTTATCGAGCTGGGTGCATAACCTTCCAGCCGCGAGACAGCGCATACACCGCCGGTGAACGGCTGGCTTAGCCGCCGCCCCACCGTGCGTGCACCGCGAACCCACCAACAGAACAGATCCAGCCGGAGGAAGAATGCAATCGACAGATAAGAACGTTAAGAAGGTAGTGCTCGCCTACTCGGGCGGGCTGGACACGTCCGTGATCCTCCACTGGATCCGCCAAACCTACGGCGCCGAAGTGGTGGCGTTCACCGCCGACATCGGCCAGGGTGAAGAGGTGGAGGAGGCGCGCGTGAAGGCGCTCGCCACCGGCGCCATCAGCGCCCACGCCGTCGACCTGCGTAAGGAGTTCGTGGAAGAGTTCGTCTTCCCCGTCCTCCGCGCCGGCGCTATCTACGAGGGCTACTACCTGCTGGGCACCTCCTTCGCGCGGCCACTGATAGCCAAGCGCATGGTCGAGATAGCCCGGGCCGAAGGCGCCGACGCTATCGCTCACGGCGCCACCGGCAAGGGCAACGACCAGGTGCGGTTCGAGCTTTCCGCCTACGCGCTCGAGCCCGACATCAAGGTCATAGCCCCGTGGCGCGAGTGGGACCTGAAGGGCCGCGAGGACTGCATCGACTACGCCGCCGCCCACGGCATTGAAGTACCGGTGACCAAGGAGAAGCCGTACTCCATGGACGCTAACCTCTTCCACATCAGTTACGAAGGCGGCGTCCTGGAGGACCCCTGGGCGGGCCCACCCGCCGGCATGTGGCGCATGACCGTAGAC
>JBBAFX010000257.1:0-3417 GCA_041655195.1 Trueperaceae bacterium | reverse complement strand
GTCGTCTACCAGCGCGCGAGCTTCCGCTTCCAGGGTCACGTCCGCGGCTAGGGCCACGGCGTTGACCCCCAACGCGCGCGCTTCGGCGGCGACCGCCAGCGCCTCGGCTTCGCTGTGGCGGTAGTGCACGGCCACGTCGTAACCGTCCTGCGCCAGCGCTAGCAGCACCGCGCGGCCAACCCCCTTGGCAGAGCCCGTGACCAGCGCCGCTTTGTTGGTGCTGGGCGCGGTCTCGGCGCGGACGCGCCGCGCGCGGCTGCTGAGGCGCCCGTCCGGGGCGCGCTCTTCGGGGGCGGTCACGTGCCTACCGCCAGCCGGTAACGCCGCAGGCGGAGCGCCTGCACGACCAGTACGTACGGAACCTGTAGCAGCACCAGAACCACGTACGCGTACGGTAGCCCAACGGCGGCGCAGATGCCCAGCAGCAGCATCTGCGTGGTGAGCCCCAGGTTGACCAGCGTGGCCACGGAGAATGTGTCCGCCCAGCGCTGGCGCGCGGACGGCGCGGCTTGCGCCCACGCTTGGCCGGCGGCGCGTTCGAACCAGCGTTCATCCAGCTTCCGCAGCAGACGATCCTGCGGTGCCAGCAGCGTGTCGTAAGCGCCCTTCAGCAAGCCCAACACCGCAGGTGGCGCGCCCGGCGGGGCCTCGTCAGGTGCGGGCGCCTGCCCCGCGCTCTCCTCTAAGTGGCGGCGCATGGCGTTGAACTCGGTGCTGAGCACCAGCGTTAGAGCCGCGAAGGCCAGTAGCGCCAGCCAGCCGGGCCCATGCTGCGCCAGTGCCACGAACAGGGCCGCGTTCACCACCAGGTCCATGAGAGTATCGAGGTAACGGCCCATGCGCGTAACGCGGCCGGTGGCGCGCGCCAGGCCACCGTCCGCGTTATCGAGCAGGCTCTTCACCTGCAGCAGCACCGCCGCCGCTAACCAGCCGGGCCAGGCGCTGCCGGCCAGCAGCCAGGCGGCCACTAGCCCGATGGCAGTGTGGCTAAGCACCACGTGGTGCGGCGCTACGCGCGTGCGGGCCAGCCAGCGCACCAGTCCGGTGGCTACCGGCTGCACCACGCCCAACAGCGCCTCGCGCACGGGCAGCGGCTTAGCGCTGGCTGGTGGCGCGGGGTCCGCCGGGCGCGACTGCGGGGTCCGCTGCGAGCGCTGCGACATAGGAAATTCCATGCTATCAGCAGGCTCCCGGCGCGGTTATCATGTGGGTAACGACATCGCCATGTGCAACCTGGGGCCCTTATGGCGTAACAGCAGCGCGGCCCAGGCGTGCGCACGAACCTTTACGTACGAGCAGGAGGAGCGTCTAGTGGAGGTCAAACTGAAACTGATCGGGTCAACCAGCCCCGACATATTCGAGCAACGGTTGAACGACTTTCTAGCCTCGCTCGACAAGGACGACATTGTGGTCGACGTCAAGTTCTCCACCTCGCCGCTTGGCAACGGCGTGGAGTACAACGCGCTGGTGCAGTACCAGGCCACCGACAGTTGGGACGACTGACCTGAAGGTGGCTAGGTTCCTCAATCGCCTAAACATTCACAACGTCAGACCGGCCCGAGAGGGTATCGTCAACCGATGACGACCACCCTCGTGCTCGTCGTGGACGACGAACCCGCCATGCTGAAGGTCAGCCAGATGACGCTGGAGGGCGCTGGCTACGACGTTATTACTTTCGATGACCCGATAGAGGCTCTGGGCGAGGTAAGAGACGGCCTGCGGCCCGACGTCGTGGTTTCCGACGTTTCCATGCCGCCCATGGACGGCTTCGAGTTCTACGCCAACGTGCGCGAGATCCCGGAGCTGCGCGGCGTGCCGTTCCTGTTCCTCACCGCCCTCGAGGACCGCGCCTCCATGCGCCGCGGCATGACGCTCGGTGCGGACGATTACCTCACCAAGCCCGTCAAGAAGGAGGAGCTGCTCGAAGCGGTCGAGGTGCGCCTCAGGCGCGTGGCCGAGCTGCGGCAGCCCCTCACCGGCGTGGTCAACGTGCACGGCTTCGGTCACCCCATGGTGCTCCGCGATGGCGAACGCCTCGACTGGGATTCCCTCAAGGCGCTCGAGCTGCTGTTCTACCTGCTGGAGCACCGCAACGGCGTGACCACCTTCGAAGTGGCGGAGGCGCTGTGGCCCGGCAAGACGGAGGCCAAGGCGTCGAGCAGCTTCCACACCACCCTCTACCGCCTGCGCAAGGTCATGGGCGGCGACCTGGTGGAGTCCGCCAACCGCCGTTACTACCTGCACGACAAGTTCAGCATCGACTACGACGTCGACACCTACCGCCGGCTGGCCGCCAAGGCGCGCGAGACCGGCGCCCTGCGCGACTACCAGAAGGCGGCGCGCGTCTACGACGGTCACTTCATGGCCGGCTTCGACACCCAGTGGGTGGACTCCATACGCCTGAACCTGCAGGAGAACCACCTGACGCTGCTGGAGACCGCCGCAGAGAAGGCCCTGATAGATAACGATCTGCCGCACGCCACCATGCTCTACCAGCTGATGACCGAGCACGAGCCCTACAGCGAGGCCGCCTGGGAGGGACTCGCCTCAACGTGGGAGGCGCGCGGTGAGCGGGCTAAGGCCAGCGAGGCGCGTGAGCGCTTCGAAAGGCTGATGGAGGAGGGCTGAACCTCCTTAAGCGTTAGGGCGACCCCCGCGTTAAGGCGGCCCTCTACTGATACAGTCAGTCCGGTCAGAACCGGACGGAGTCGCCTGCATGCCTACCCACAACCCCCAGAGCGAGGCGCCGACTAGCCAGGCGCCGGTGAAGCCCGTGTTCCGCGAGGTGCTAGCCGACCTCGAGACCCCCTTGACCGCGTACCTGAAGCTGGCGGGCCACCCATCGTTCCTCCTCGAGAGCGTCGAGCAGGGCGAGCGCGTGGCGCGCTACTCGTTCATAGGCACCGGTCAGCGCCAGCGGCTCGAGGCTCACGGCGACCAGGTGACCATCACCACGCAAGAGGGCAGTCGCACGTTCACCAGCACGGACCCCCTGAAGGTGCTGTGGGAGCAGGTCGTTAGGCCGGTGCAGGCCGCGCCGGAGCTACCGGACTTCTGGGGCGGCGCGGTGGGTTACACCAGCTACGACTTAGTGCGCCAGTACGAGCGCCTGCCTGACGCCAACCCGGACCAGATCGGTGCGCCCGACATGCTGTTCGTGGAACCCGAGCTGCTGGTGGTGTTCGATCACCTCAAGCGCAAACTGTTCATCGTGGCAACCGCGCGAGTCGGCGACGCTGCGGACGAGGCGCGTGCGCAGGCGCTGGTGGAGGCCGCCTACGCGCGCTTACTCGGCCCACTGCCCGGCGTACCGGGCGACCGCGCCGGTCGGCTCACGGAGTTCCGGCCCAGCCTCGAGCGGGAGGAGTTCATGGCGGCCGTGGACCGGGCGGTGGAGTACATCCGCCAGGGCGACGT
>JBBAFX010000256.1:0-3418 GCA_041655195.1 Trueperaceae bacterium | reverse complement strand
TGACGTAAGCGATGGACATGCTTGGGTAGCGCTCGGCCACAGCGTGGCCGACGGCGTTCATGAGGTGGGTCTTGCCGAGTCCGGCGTCGCCGTACAGGAAGAGCGGGTTGTACGCGCGCCCCGGCGCCTCGGCCACGGCGAGGGACGCCGCGTGTGCGAAGTTGTTGTTCTCGCCGACTATGAAGTTGGAGAACACGTACTTGGGGTTCAGTTGCGGGGCCGGGGGGCGGTGCACGACGGCTTTAGCGGCCGGTTCCGGTTGCGCACTGAAGATGTCTTGTTGCTCGGGCGCTTTGCCCGGAATGACTTGGAAGCCAAGGCGCGGCGTGGCAACACCAAGACGTTGCAGCGCGCTCTCGATAACGGCGGTGTAGTGCGCACGGATCCAGTCGCGAGCGAAGGTGGTGGGTACGCCGATCATGAACGCACCGTCTTCGATCCCCAGCAGGGAGACGTTGCTGAACCAGGTTCGGAACTCGACCTCCGGGACCTCATCCCGCACATGCGAGATGACGTCGTCCCAGATCCCTCCGTCGATACCTGACATCGTGTTCAACCATCCTTCTCACGGCCGCGGTGCGATCAACGACCAGGCCGGAACCAGTGCGTTCCTCTGCCTTGTGCCCTCCGGTTACGGAGCTGCTACCGCACGGCCGGTCGGCCGGTGCCTCCCCGGTTGCGGACAGACTCCGGAACACGCCGAGGCGTTTCCGTAAGCCGTCGCGGCCGGCGTTCGTAGCTGTGGGTCCTGGCGTACTGGGCGCACCGATTGCCAACCCATGTGGTGGCGGCAGGGTGCCCCTGGCGATGCGCCGGTCCAGCAGTCTAGCAGATGCAGGATGTTCACCCTACACCCAATCCGGCACCAGCGCAGCGAGTTGTGCAGGTGAGTACCGGACACATCGGGCCAGCCATCAGTGAGGGCGCAAGCGGTGTCTGCGGTTGGGGTGACGGGTTGGAGTCCCGCGCAGGGTTCAGGTGTGGGCTGCGACCGGGGCCGCGGCCGTAGCATCTCCTGTTGGCTGTAGCGCAGCCCGGTCCGCTCGCGGTAACGCGTGGTACCTTCTTGACTGCGCTGCGGCCCTGTATGCAGTAGGTTCGGCAGGTGGAGCGCTGGAGTTCTGATGGATCTGTCGTTCGATGTGATCGTGGTAGGTGGTGGGCACGCGGGCATCGAGGCCGTGATGGCCTCGGCGCGCCTCGGCGCCAGGACCGCGCTGGTTCTCCCTAACCCCGACAAGATCGGGCTCATGCCGTGCAACCCCGCCATCGGCGGACCAGGCAAATCGCAGTTGGTCTTCGAACTGAACGCGTTGGGTGGTGTCATGGGTCGACTGGCTGACCTCACGGCCATCCACACGAGGACTTTGAACGCCTCGAAGGGCGTGGCCGTGCAGTCGCTGCGGGTACAGAACGAGCGCGACGGTTACGCCGCCGCCGCGCGGGAACTGGTGGAGAGCACCCCGAACGTCCAGATCGTGCGCGCCGAGATCGCGGAGATCGCGGTCGAGGGCGGCGTAGTAGTGGGCGCCGTGACCACTGACGGGCGCCGGTTGCGGGCGCCGTCGTTGGTGCTCTGCACGGGCACCTTCTTGGCTGGGGTGGTCTGGTACGGCAAGCAGCAGCGGCCAGCGGGGCGTCAGGGTGAGGCGCCGGCTCGGCATCTCTCCGCCAGCCTCAGGGGTACGGGTCACGACCTGCTACGCCTGAAGACGGGCACGCCGCCCAGGATCCGCGCCGACTCCGTTGACATGAGCGTTCTGCAGGAAGTGCCGTCCGACGATCCGCCAGGAACCTTCAGTGGTGTTCCGGGGCCGCGGATGACGAGCACGCCGACCTGGCTCACGCGCACCACGCCTGAGACGCACGCCCTTATTCAGGAGAACCTGCTCGAGTCGGCCATGTACGGTGGCGAGATCGACGCGGCCGGGCCGCGGTACTGCCCTTCCATCGAGGACAAGGTGGTGAGGTTCTCCGACAAGGACCACCACCTGCTCTTCGTGGAACCAGACGGGATCGACAGTAGCGAGCTCTACCTGCAGGGGCTTTCGAGCTCCATGCCGCCGCGCATTCAGGACGACATGATCCGCACGCTGCCCGGTTTCGAAAGGGCCACCATTCACCGTTACGCCTACGCGGTGGAGTATGACGCTTTGGACCCCGCCCAGTTGGACGTAACGCTTATGTCGAGGCGGTTGGCCGGACTGTTCTCTGCGGGCCAGATCAACGGCACGAGCGGCTACGAAGAGGCGGCGGCGCAGGGCTACATCGCCGGCCTCAACGCTGCCCGCCACGCTGCGGGCATGGAGCGGGTAACTGTCAGGCGTGATCAGGGCTATATAGGGGTCATGTTGGACGACCTCGTCCGGTGGGGTATTGAAGAGCCGTACCGCATGCTTACCTCCCGGAACGAGTTCAGGCTCTTGCACAGGCAGGACAACGCTAACGACAGGCTGATGAGCCTCGGCCACGAGTGGGGGACCGTCGACGCTGACGCGCTGGCCGCCCAGGCCCGTTCCGCGGCGCGCGTGAGCAACGAGGTGGCGCGCCTGGAGCAGGCGCGTTTCCAAGGCGATCCGGCCACCAAGATGCTCTGCCGACCCGGTGTGGATTACGCCGAGGTGGTGGCGCTGGTAGGGCCCGCCAACGACGTGCTCACGCAGGAGGAGATCTCGAAAGTTGAGACTCTCGTCCGCTACGCGGCGTACATAGAGAGGTCCAGGAAGCACCTAGAGGGACGCGCTGACTACGAGAGGATGCGGCTTGAGGGTCTCGATTATGGGTCGGTTCCCGGCCTATCAGTCGAGGGCGCGCAAGCGCTGCAGCGTGCGGAGCCCGCTTCGCTCGGTGCTGCCCAGCGCGTGAGGGGCGTGCGGGACAGCGACGTTACCGCGCTGTTGGTTCACCTGAAGACGCGCCGTGCGCCGCGGGCCGCAGTAAACCATTAGGCCGCTGGGAATCAAGCTGTAGCGCTCTAGTCCGTAGCTACCGACTATCTGGAACGTGCGCCGCAGCAAAGGCTAAGGGCGAAAATGTTTCACGTGAAACAATTGCCCGCTACGGCGGGGCGGCGGTTTCGTTTTCGAGAGGCAGCGAACCGGGGCGCTCCGAACGCTTTCGGAATGGAACTGGCCCGAGCGAAGATGTTTCACGTGAAACAACCGAAAGGCTGCCGCGGGTTTGCTGCGGCGTAAGGCGCCGTAAAGAGGCAGCAGGGGTAGACAGCGTAGGGAGACACCATAGAGAGCCGCCCGTGGTACCCGCAGCCGGGCGCTACAACTCTGCTCCGGAGCCGCTCACCCGCGCGTGAATGTTTCACGTGAAACAATCCGGGCTACCCTGTAGCTAGGAACGTGATGGACGAACTCGACCAACTCCTTGAACGCTACAGCGCCCTCATCCAGCGCTATCACAAGAC
>JBBAFX010000255.1:0-3426 GCA_041655195.1 Trueperaceae bacterium | reverse complement strand
CATGGCCTTGTGGGCGAGGAGTGGCGCGCGCGCCACGTCGCCGATGGCGTAGATGTTGGGCACGGTGGTCTGCATGTGGTCGTTGACGACCTTCACGAAGCCGCGCTCGTCGACGTCGACCCCTGCCTTGTCCAGCCCGAGGTTCTTGCCGTTGGGGCGCCGGCCCACGGCCACCAGCACGCGGTCAGCAACGAGGGTCTCCTTCTTGCCGTCCTTGCCTTCCACCTCGACCTCGGTGCCTTTCTTGCCTTTCTTCTGGCCGAGGACCTTGGTGCCGGTGAGGATGCGGATGCCGCGCTTCTCGAGCGCTTTGCGGAGCTCCTTGGCGGCGTCCGCGTCCGCGGCGGCGGCGATCTGGTCCAGCATCTCCACTACGGTCACTTCGGAGCCGAGGGAGGAGTAGACGTCGGCGAACTCGAGGCCGATGGCGCCGGCGCCGATGACCACGAAGCGCTCCGGGACCTTGACGCCGATGGTGAGGGCGCCGGTGGAGTCGATGATGCGGTCACCGTCTAGCTCGAAGCCGGGGATGTTGGCGGGGCTCGAGCCGGTGGCGACGACGAACGACTTGGCGCTGTACTTCTTGCCGGCTACCTCAATCTCGTTAGCGCTGACGAAGCGCCCTTCGCCTTCGATGAGCTCGATCTTGTTGCCCTTGAAGAGCATCTGCACGCCGCTGGTCTGCTTGCTGACGACCTTGTTCTTCCATCCTTCTATGGAGCCCAGGTCGACTTTGGGCTCACCGAAGTCGATGCCGAACTCTTTGGCATCCTTAGCGTTGCGCAACTCGGAGCCTACGTGCAGTAGCGCCTTGGTGGGGATGCAGCCCACGTTGAGGCACACTCCGCCCACGGCGCCTTTCTCCACGCAGGCGACCTTGAGCCCTAGCTGGGCCCCTCGAATGGCGGCGTGGTACCCACCGGGGCCGGAGCCCACTACGATCAGGTCGAAATCCATTACGTCCTCCAACGTTCCATGCGCGGGGCGGTCACCACCGCGCCCGCGTAGCGCGTTCTCTCGCGGCAAGTCTACCAGCGGCCGGCGGCGCGCACGGCACACGGGGGTCAGTGTCGGGGTTGGTTCCGCGCGGCGCGCGTGCCCGGGGCCCTGGCTTGGGCTTGGGCCTGGGCCTGGGCTTGGACTTAGGCCAGCTCCATACCGAGTACCTCGTCGGAACCCTACGGATTTCCGGGTCCATTTTTCGAGATAGCGCCCGAACTCGAAACATGGACGCGTTTTTCCTGAGGGTTCCCGAGAGGCAGTGCAAACGCGCGCGGTTGACACCGCCACCCGCGCGCCCTACCATGCCGCATGCTCGCGCGCGCCACGAACAGGCACGAACTCCGCTGCAGGACCATGCCCGCCCCCGGTGGCGTGGCGGTCCGCTGCATTGCCGTGCCTGCGCGCACGAAAGCAACACGCGCTCAAACGGCACCCACGGCACTACAGCTACAGCTACGGCTACCTGCGCCGCCCCTCTGACGCGAACCAGCGCAGAGCGGTGGCGGCCCCGACTCGGCAGGTTGGGGTCCTTACAGGTTGGGGTCCTTACAGGTTGGGGTCCTTACAGGTTGGACCCTCACGGGTTGGGTCCCCGCAAACCCGGGCGGCGCAGGTTGGGCCCGCGCAGGTTGAGCCCGCCCACCCCGTTCCCTACGCTAAAACCGCGCGCTACACGCGCGACATATAATGGAGAAACGATGACCGAAACCATCAACGAAACCGCCGGCAGCGGCCGCCAAGAGCGCTACACCCCGGCCGACATCGAGCGCAAGTGGCAACAGCGCTGGCGTGAAGAGGGACTCTACGAAGTCGACCTCCACGACGACTCCAAACCCAAGTACTACTTCCTCACCATGTACCCCTACCCCTCCGGCGACCTCCACATAGGCCACTGGTACGCCGAAGTGCCCGCCGACGCCGCCGCGCGCTTCACGCGCATGCGCGGCAACAACGTGCTCTTCCCCATGGGCTTCGACGCCTTCGGGCTGCCCGCCGAGAACGCCGCCGTGAAAGCCGCCCGCGCTGGCGACACCAACGTGCACCCCGCCCGCCTCACTTACGAGCGCATAGACCACATGAAAGAACAGTTCCAGCAGATGGGCGCCATGTTCGACTGGTCTAAAGAGCTCGCCACCTGCGACCCCAGCTACTACAAGTGGAACCAGCTCTTCTTCATACAGATGATGGAGAAAGGCCTCGCGTACCGCAAGGAATCGATGGTCAACTGGGACCCCGTCGACCAGACCGTGCTCGCCAACGAACAGGTCATCGACGGTCGAGGCGACCGCTCCGGCGCGCTCATTGAACGCCGCCTCATGCCCCAGTGGCACTTCAAGATCACCGATTACGCCGACGAGCTCCTCGACTTCTCCGGCCTCGACTGGCCCAGCCGCGTGGTGGCCATGCAGACCAACTGGATCGGCCGCTCCGAAGGCGCCGAAGTGGTCTTCAAGAGCGAACAAGGCGACGAGATCCGCGTCTTCACCACCCGCCCCGACACCCTCTGGGGCGCCACCTTCATGGTCCTCGCCCCCGAGCACCCGCTGGTGGCCAAGCTCACGACAGACGAGCAGAAGGCCGCTACCGAAGCGTACGTAGACCGCGTGTCGCACATGTCCGAAGTCGACCGCATGGCCGACGCCAAGCTGAAGTCCGGCGTGTTCATCGGCGCTTACGCAATAAACCCCGTCAACCAAGCGCGCATACCCATCTGGATCGCCGATTACGTGCTCATGGGTTACGGCACCGGCGCCATCATGGCCGTGCCTTACGGCGACCAGCGCGACTTCGAGTTCGCGCGCGAGTTCGGCCTCGACATCGTGCCCGTGGTCAGACCCGACGACGCGGCGGGCGAACTCCTCCCCGACGCGCTTGAAAGCGCCTGGTCAGGCCCCGGCACCATGATCAACTCCGGGCCGCTCGACGGACTCCGGCACAACGGCGAGAAGGGGCGCGCCAGCCCAGCCATTGCCGCCGCCATCGAGTACTTAGAGAGCATAGGCGCCGGCACCGAACAGGTCACTTACCGCCTGCGCGACTGGCTCATCAGCCGCCAACGCTACTGGGGCACGCCCATCCCCGTCGTTTACTGCGAAGGGTGCGGCATCGTGCCCGAGAAGGCCGAGAACCTCCCCGTGCTTCTCCCCGAGGACGTGGCGTTCCTCCCCACCGGCGAATCGCCCCTCAAGACCCACGCAGCGTTCCTCACCGCCACCTGCCCCAAGTGCGGCGGCCCCGCCACGCGCGAGACCGACACCATGGACACCTTCATGGACTCCGCCTGGTACTGGTTCCGCTACCTCAGCCCCCACGACGACGAGCGGCCCATCGACCCCGAACTCGCCGCTAAGTGGACGCCCGTCGACATGTACACGGGCGGCATCGAGCACGCCATCCTCCACCTGCTGTACGCACGCTTCTTCA
>JBBAFX010000254.1:0-3434 GCA_041655195.1 Trueperaceae bacterium | reverse complement strand
GCGGCGGAGCGGGAACTAGGCGACCTGGACGCCCCCATCCGGGCGGGCGACTTCGGGCCCCTGCTGGGCTGGCTGCGGCGCAACGTGCACGCGCACGGCAGCCGCTACTCCCCGCCCGAGCTGCTGCAGCGCGCCACGGGAGCGAGCCTCGACGCGGGCCCGTACCTGCGTTACCTGCGCGGCAAGTTCGGGCGCCTCTACGACCTGCAAGCTACACAGGAGTCGCCATGACCAGGGCGCATAACGTGCGCGATACACTTGCCGGAGTGCCTCACCACCGTGCCAACCCCATAACTGCGCCGCTGCGCGCGCTCCTGCTAGCGCTGCTGGCGCTCGTGCTGGCGCCCACGTTGGCCAGCGCGCAGATCGGTAACGACCCGAGCACCGTCCTGGAGCGCCTGGCCGACTACGCCCCGCAGCCAGGCGAAGCCGCCGACTCGTTCCTGGCTGCCGCCGACTTCACCTTCAGCGTGCACCACGTGAACGGCGTCACCGTCGGCGTTAGCGGCGCCGGCCCCCTCAACGACGCCAACATGCGCTTCCTCGGCGCCCTGGTGGGCGCCGCTACCGGTTACGGCGAAGGCATCTCCGGTCCCGTGGCCGATTTCTTCAGGAGTCGCTCCGCCGACCTGATGGGCCAGGGCGAGGTGCCCATCGAGGTCGTCGAGTACCTCATGCACGTGACCGTGGAGCCCGGCGCTGAAGGCGAGGTGGCCACCGTGGCCATCCGTTTCGAGCCCGACGTTATAGACGAGGCGCTCTTCGGCGCGCCCGCGCACGTGCTGGGGCCCGCCGACGCGCGCTACGTGGTGCGCGAGTTCACCGACCTGCAGTGCCCCTTCTGCGCTCAGTTCCTGGAGCAGGGTATGCCCGTAGTCGAGGCGCTACTGGAGCGCGGCGACGTGCGCTTCGAGGTGTTCCACTTCCCACTCAAGAGCATCCACGCCAACGCCGCCGCCGCCGCTGAGGCCGCCGAGTGCGTGGCCAGCGAAGCGGCCGAGCTGGGCGGGGCCGAAGCGGGCGAGGCGGCGTTCTGGACGTTCCACGACGCGCTCTTCGTCAACCAGGCGCGCTGGGCGAACCTACCGGACCCCGTCAACATGTTCGTCACCATAGCCACCGAGGCGGGCGTGCCCGCCGGCGGCCTAGGGCTCTGCGTGCGCGGCGGCAAGTTCACCGACCTGGTGGAGGCCAGCTACCAGAACGCCGTGCAGGTCCTGCGCCTCACCGGTACACCCACCGTCTTCCTGAACGGTCTCAGGGTGGGCGACTACTCCGACATGGAGGAATACCTAAGGCTCATGCGCCTCGCTGGCGCACTGGCGGCCGAGTAGCAACCGTGGTCACGTCAGGTGAGCCCCGTGCCCGACGCGGCAAAACGAAGTACATTAGGGAATCAAACAGTAAACGGCCTGTAACGGAGTCATGGCGACAGGTGGTTGAAGAGCCTGAGAGGGGCGCTCGATGACGGAAGCAAACCAGTACCCGAGCCTAGTGTGGCACCTCAAGAACACGGAACTGTTCGAGGACCTTACCCCCGAAGAGATCGAACAGATGGCGCGCATCACGCCCTACAAGCGCTTCGCTGCGGGCGAGATCATCTATCACATGGAGGACCCGGCCGACGCGCTGTACTTCGTGCGCGACGGCATGGTGAAGATCAGCATGTACTTCCCGAACGGCAAGGAGATGATCCTGGGCCTGCTCGGTAAGTACGACATCTTCGGCGAACTCCTCCTGCTCGAGAGCGAGCGGCGCCCGAACCAGGCGGAGGCGGTGGTCGACACCACGCTCATCGTCATGCCTGAAGCCGAGTTCCAGCGCCTGCTGCAGCAGCAGCCGCGCATAGCCATGAAGTTCATCCAGGTCATGAGCACGCGCCTCTGGCAGGCGCAGCAGTGGCAGGCCGAGGTGGGCGCGTTCGACGCCCCGGGGCGCCTGGCTAACCTGCTACTGCGGCTCGCTAACGATTTCGGGGCCGAGTCGGAGCGTGGCACGGTCATAGACCTGAGCCTCACGCAGCAGGACCTCGCCAAGATGATCGGCGCCACCCGCGAGACCGTGAGCCACTGCCTGGCGCGCCTGCTGGAGTACGGCGCCGTGCGCCGCCGCCGTGCGCCTATCACTGTGAACGTGGAGAAGCTCCAGGAGTTCCTGGACGAAGCCAGCCTGTAAACCCGTCAGGAACCGTTGACAACGATGACGGGGCAGGGAGCAGCGTCCAGGATGCGCTCCACCCGCGGGCCCAGGAAGAGCCGCTCGGAGCCCGGGTGCACGTCCGTGCCTAGGATGATCAGGTCGTGCTGCAGCTGCTCGGCGACCTCAAGAATGGCGGAGTCCGGCGACGTGGCCACGCGCACCTCCGTGTTGGCCCTCACGTCGTTGGCCTCGGCCAGCTTCAGTAACGACTGCACGATCTGGTAGGCGTTGCCTAGCTGGCGTTGGTGCGTGGCGCCCGTGGGGTCCATCCGGTAGCCGGTCTCCTCGCGGATGACGACGTTCAGTAACGACACCTGCGTGGTGCTGTCCTTGGCCAGCACGAACGCTAGCTCCGCGGCGTTACGGGCGGCCCTGCTGCCGTCGGAGGGCACCAGGATCCGCTTGGGCGGCCAGTTGCGGTCGCTGGGGCGCCCCTTCACGACCATGGTGGGGCACGGCGCCAGGCGCACGATGTCGTCCACCACGTGGTTGAAGACCGTGGCCGAGCTGCTGGTGCGCTCCGCCGCCCCGAGCAGGATGAGGTCGTAATCCTTCTGCGCCTCGTCGAGGATGGCGTCCGCGGGGTTGGCTGCCTGCACCACCCGGCGGGTCACTTCCTCCTGCTCGAAGCTGGCCGCCAGCTCGGCTAGGTGCGAGTTGCCGTTCACCTTCGTGTCTGGTGCTGCCACGTTCATGAGGGTCAGGCTCAGGCTCTCGCCCAGCTTGCCCAGCACGAACGACTCTATGGTGCGGGGCGCCTGCACCTTGCCCGGCCGGGGTTCGCGGACGGGGAAGAGCACGCGGTGGATGTTGGCCACCATGCTGTCCTCGGCCAGCTCCTCCTGCTGCAGGCGCTTGGTCTCGGCCTCGTCGGGTTTCACCCTCTTCAGCACGTAGCGCAGCGCGGTGGGCGCCATGATGGACGTGGTCATGGCCATGAGCACGATGATGGAGTACATGTCCTGGCCCAGCACACCGAGCTGCAGGCCGATGGTGGCGATGATTATCTCCATGGCGCCGCGCGCGTTCAGGCCGGCGCCGTACGCCAGTGCGGTCCAGTGGTCGCGCTTGCCGATGACGCGCGCCCCCAAGTAGGTGCCGAGGACCTTGCCGAACGACGCCACCAGGATGACCACCAGCGCCACCAGCAGGAGCTGCGGTTCGAGCAGGTTCTGCAGGTTGACCTTGAGCCCCGCCACACCGAAGAAGATCGGCGTGAAGACGCCCATGGACAT
>JBBAFX010000253.1:0-3449 GCA_041655195.1 Trueperaceae bacterium | reverse complement strand
TGCTCGAGGTGGCCGCCACGCGTTTCGCAGGCAGTCCCGAGGAGGTTCAGAAGGCGCTGGCGCTGGCGGGTCTGCAAGGGACGGAGTTCATGCGCGCCCTAGTGGTCAGGATGGCGGCGGCGCTCGAGCCTGGCGGCGCGCCCGAAGCTGAACTTCAGGCGGCGCTAGATGCGGCGGGTAGTCAGCACGGGTACGTAGCTCCGCTAGGACTCGGGCAAGCCGCGTTCACGCAGCGCCTCTACCAAGAAGTGGCCCAGGAGTTCCTCCCCGCCTTCTATGACGAGGACGCCGCCGCAGCGGAACTACGCTCCGCCGTGAAGGCCGTGCTGTATGGCGACTGGGTTATGGACCTGGGCGCCGACGGCGAGGTAGCGCTATGGCGCCTGGTCGTAGAGTTGTTCGAACGTTCCGACGACAGCGAAGAGAGGCGCCTGGCGGTGCAGGGGCTGACCGAGCTGGCCATGATCTTGAAGCACAGCGGCGAACTGCAGGTGGCGCACGAGCTGGCGCTGCGGCAAGCGGCGCTGCTGGAGCAACTCCCAGATGAGCGGCTCGACGCTGACCTCGTGTGGCTGAGGTCCGTGAACGACACCCTGGCAGGCGTGGGAGATACCGACGCTCAGAGGCCGGTCCTGACGCGCTTGCTGCGACTGACGGGTGAGGCCTACGAAGAGGACGTGAACACCTGGTCGGCGTCCATGTACGCAGAAGCCCTGATGGACGTGGCGGAGTTCTACGAGCAAGCTGGCCGTACCGACCAGTACCACGAGGCGCTGGTCACGGCCGTGGCCGCCATCAACAGCCTGGAGGGCTTAGAGCCAACGGTGGAATCACTGGAGACCTCGCTGCGGCTGCATCGTCAGTTCGGCGCGTACTTCGAGCAGCAAGGACAGTTAGACGACGCCCGCACCGTTTACGCTCATGCCCTCCAACTTGCCTACCACCTGAGCGCCGTCGACGGCGGTCCACGGCGCCGCTTCGATATCGCTCAGGTTCAGAGCCGGATGGGAGCCAACGCGCTGTATACCGGCGATACGGCCGCTGCCATGCGCGATCTAGAGCCGGCGGTGGATCAACTGCGCGAGCTCGTGGCTGCCCAACCCAGCGTGACCCTTGAGATTCAGCTGGTGGCCACTCTGGACAACCTGGCTGAGGTGCATAGGCGTGAGGGTAACCGTCGGCGAGCGGAAGAGCTGTTAGGGGAGGGGTTGGCGTTATCGCGCCGCCATTATGAGATGGCCCCGGACGCCGCACAGAGCGTGAGCAACCTCGCCGACGCCTTAGAACGCATGGCGAACGTGTGGCGCGCTGAGGACAAGCTGGACACCGCGTGGTCTGCGCTGGACGAGGCTAACGAGCTGCGCAGGCGCGCGCTCGAGCTGTCGGGTACAGCCCAGGACGGTGCCATGCTCGGCTACTCACTCGTCCGCGCCGCCCAGGTGGCCGCCGGGGCTGGCTTCTACGCTGAGGGCCACGCTCGCTTGGTGGAGGCACTTACACTGCTTCGTGCGGCGTGGTCGAGTGACGCCAACCCGTCTAGTAGTTGGCGATTGCTGCAGGCCTTAGACACGGCGCTGGCTTACGAGCTTGACCGCCTGGACGTGGCGACAGCGCAGGCGCTACTTGACGAAGTGGACGCCGTGCTGCGCGCGCTGCCAGACGTGGCTCTGGAAGTTATGTGGGACACGCGTGGCCTGCTCGAGCGGCGCCGCGCGCAGGTGCTCGTGGTGATGGGCGACCATGTTGGTGCTGCCCGTGCGCTGGCCGCTGCCCGTGTCCTGCTGGGAGAAACTGATGTTGAGGAGGCGCACTCCTAACGCAGGGCTGGCCCTGGCCCTAACGCTCCAAGATGTCGTACGCTTCCCCAACTAATTTGAACTGCTCCTCCGCGAACTTGATCATCACCTTGGTGGCCTTGCGGCCCTTCAGCACGTCGGGGTGCAACGCCGTCTGCAGCTCCCGGTAGCGCTTGCGCACTTCGTCCGCAGTGGCGCTCTCCGTCAACTCGAAGATGGCCAGAGCATCGGCGCGGGTGCGGGGCCGGGCGGTGCCGGTGCTGACGCGACTGGCGCCTTGGCTGGCATTCTGGCCGGAGGCGCGCCCCTCGCTCACTCCCACGCGGTAACCGGACTGGTAAGCGGCCTCGCGCTCCGCCCTAATGCGCGCCTCGAGCTTGGTGGCGGCGGTGCGTTCGCCGTCGCCCACGCCGCGCAGGTACGCCTCGGTGGTCAGTTGGCTCACCTGCGCGCGCGCCTCCGTTGCTCCGTCGGCGCGGCCCTGCACGTAGGCGGCGTTGGCGGCTGACGAGATGCGGGTCTGTATGGCGGCGCTGCCCTGCCCCTGAGCGTGGCGCACGCCGTCGGCGAAGCGCTCCTGCGCCATGGCGCTCACGTAAGACTTCATGGCGTTCAGGTTCTGGTTTGCCTCTCCGCTCACGAGCTGGTCGATCTCCTCGTTAAGCTTGCCGAGCTCCGCCCTGGTGGCCTGCCGGGTGCCCGAGAAGCGCCGGTAGTCACGCGGCATGAGGAACGCGCCAAGCCCGAGAAAGAACGCCAGGCTGGCCAGCGCTAGTAGGAGCCACAGCCACTGCGGCCAGGCCGGCAGCCACGCCGCCTGGCGCGGCAGCACGTTCAGCGCGGCGCCCAGCGGCACGGCTGTGGTAACCAGTGCGCCGGCGGCCGCGCTTGCCATGGTGAGGGTGCGCCGCCGCACGAACGCGCGCACGCGGTGCTCCTCGGCGGTCAGCTGGTGCGCCCAGGCGCGCCGGTAACCGAGCCGGATGCCGTCGCGGTACAGCGCCTCCACCAGCTCGTGGCCGCGCCTATCGTCTAGCTCACGTGGTTCGTCGCCCGCGCGCGCGGCGCGTAGGAGCAGCCACACGAACAGGATCGCCACGCCCAGCAGTAACAGCAACACCAATCGACCGTTCCTCCAGACCCAACGACGCCGGCCAGCGCGAGCCCTCGGGGCGGAACGTGCCGGGCGTCGGCCGAGTCTACCCGCGTGCACGGGCGGCAGGAATCGGCCGAAAGTAGCAGACTTTGCCGGGCGTCGGCCGAGTCTACCCGCGTGCACGGGCGGCAGGAATCGGCCGAAAGTAGCAGGCGCCGCGCGCGGCGCCTCCCGTTACCGGGGCCTGACAGTCAGGGTCTGCATGAACGCGCCGATGGGCCCCTGCTCGTCGTGCAGCACGCTGTGAGTGAGGCCGGCGCCGTCCGGGCCGAACGACACGGTGGTGTCCAGCCCGGTAAGGTCACCCTCGGGCGCCCTGTACAGGTGCGCCGTCAGGTCGAGGTTCGGGTACAGCACTTCCTCGGGCGGAACCCGCGCGGCCACACCGTTCGAGATGTCGATGAGCCGGAACATATTAGCGGTCCTGCTCACCTCTTCGCCGGTCAGTAGGGGCACGGGGCTGCGAACCCAGAACTGCACGCGGCCCACGGCTAGCT
>JBBAFX010000252.1:0-3463 GCA_041655195.1 Trueperaceae bacterium | reverse complement strand
GGCGCTGCAGGTTGGTAAGCACCGCGCGGCCCCGGTAACCCACGGCCAGGACGGAGGCGTAGGGCGCCACTATGAGGTCGTCCTGCTGACCGCGGTCGAGGGCCAGGTCAGGCACGCCAAAGGCGCGGTACTGGAAGGTGCCCGCGCCGTCCACGCGGCCGTACCCCGATTCGCTCATGCCCCACGGCACGCCCAGGCGCGCCGCGTACGCTATCTGAGCGTTTATGGCCGCCTCGCATGACTGCTCCAGCAGGGTGCCGCCGTAGCGGCGCGTCAGTAGCGGCGGCATGAGGTACTCGAACATGGTGCCGCTCCACGACAGCAGCGTGGCGCGGCCACCTAAGGTGGTGAGCGGCCTGCCGAGGTGCAGCCAGTGACGTACGGGCAGGTCGCCCTTGGCTATGGCCACCAGGCTGCCCAGGCGAGATTCCGAAGCGAGCAGGTCGTAGTAGTTGTCGTCCAGGTGCTCGGCGTCCACGTTGTAGCCGATGCGCAAGAGTTCCCGCTGCTCGTCGTAAAGGAACGTGAAGTCGGTGCCCTCCACCTCGGTGGCCGCAGCGGCCGCCACGCCTTCGAACGAGTCGACCAGACCCCGCGCCGCAGCCGCCGCCGAAGCGAGGCGCTTGCCGAAGTCCTGCGCCCAGGCGGTCGCGTCGGCGGCGGCAGGGTCGCCCGCAACCTTCATTGCGGCGGGCGCGCCCGCAGCCTCCATTGCGGCAGGCGCACCCCCTGCGCCCTGCGCCTCGCGTCCGAACCGGTCGAGTAGCGTCACGCCGGCCTCGCACCGTTCCGCGAGTGCCCGCAGGCTGGGCGCAGTAGCGAAGAGCGCGCGCAGTTCCGTGAGGGTCGCTTTGGCGTCACCGGGCAGGCGGTCGCTCCAGGCGCCCAGCGCCGCGAAGGCGGCGTGCCAGGGCAGCAGGTGATCGAACTCGCGCTGGGTGACGCGCACGTTGTAACTCACGCGCTCCGCCCAGGCGCGCGCCGCCTGCCCCTCGGCGGGGCCGAGGCTGCCTGCCTCTATGGCCTCCGCCAGCAAGCGCCGCAGCTCGGCCATGCCCTCCCCCTCCAGCCGTGCGAAGAGCGCGGGCCACGCCTCGGGTCTGTCGGCACCATCTTGGAGCTCCGCGCGTATGGCGCGCAGGTGGGTGGGCAGGGCCCCGTTGGCGCCGAGGGGGCCGTCCACCGTCTCGAGCAGCACGTCCACCGTGTCCACCAGACCGCCCCAGCGGCGTTGCGGTGCGGGGTTGCTCTCCAACAGCTCGAAGCAACCCTCCTTGAGGGCTATGAGGCTGCCGACCAGGTTGCCACTATCGACGCTCGACACGTAACGCGGCGCCAAGGGCTGCAGGGTGCGCGTGTCGTACCAGTTGAGGAGGTGACCTCGGTAACGCTCGAGCCGACCGAGCACCTCCACCGTCTGCTTGAGCCTGAGCGACAAATCCACTAGCCCTAAGTAACCGAGGTCGTGCGCGGACATGGTGGAGAGCAGCATGAGCCCGATGTTGGTGGGCGAGGTGCGGTGCGCCGTCACCGGGTTGGCGCCGACCTGCACGTTGTCTGGCGGTAACCAGTTGTCGTCGGGTCCCACGAACTGCTCGAAGTACAGCCACGTGCGCCTGGCCAAGCGGTGTAGCCGCCGCAGTTCCTCGTCAGCAAGCTCCTCGGACACCTCCTCGAAACTGAGGCTTATCTCGTGAGCGATGAACGGCGCCAACAGCCACAACAGGATGACGGGCACGGCCACCCACAGCGCGGTCGACTGGACGAGCACCACGAGCAGCAGCACGCCTACCGCCAGCGCTAACGCCGCGCCCATCTGGAGGGCGGTAGCGGCCAGCCCGAGATGCGACGCGGCCACGGCACCCTGCGCGGCTGTGCGCCACTGAAGCAGCCGCCGGCGCGAGACGAAGAGGCGGTAGAGGGTGGTGACCACCGCTCGCAGCACCACCAGCGCCTCGAACGGCAGGAACGCCACCGTTATGACGAAGCGCCTGGTGGCGTCGCCCAGCTGCTGCCACGGCAGGAGCTGACGCCAGCCAGCTGCGCTCCGGTCGGAAGAGGTCAGGGCACCGATCACCGCGCCCACCGACTCCCCGAATAGCGGCACCAGCAGTGTGCCGAGCGCCATCAGCGTCCAAACGAGGGGCGAGCCGGGCAGCACAGTCCAGCCCAGCGCAAGCATGAGCACCATGCTCGGCATGAGCAGGCTGCGCCGCAGGTTGTCGGCAACCTGCCAGGCGCCCCTGGGGCCGAGGCCGCCCACCCGGCCGAAGCTGCCGTCCTTGCTGGTGCTCGCGCCCGCCAGCCCACCGAGGAGCCACGGCAGCAGTTGCCAGTCGCCGCGCACCCAGCGCTGCATGCGCAGCACCTGCGCAAGGTAGGTTGGCGGGTAATCCTCGTACAGCACCACGTCCGTCACCAGGCCCACACCGGCGTAGATGCCTTCCAAGAGGTCGTGACTCAAGACGCTGTTCTCGGGCACGCGCCCCTTCAGGGCGCGCGCGAAGTCGTCCACCCGGTACATGCCCTTGCCCACGTAGATCCCCGCGCCGAAGAGGTCCTGGTACACGTCCGACACGGCCAGTGTGTAGAGGTCCAGACCGTTCTCGCCTACGAACAGCCGGCTGTACTCGGTGGTGTTAGCGCTCTCCGGCAGGACGTCGGTGCGGGGCTGCAGGAGCGAGTAACCAGCGACCACGCGCCCCGCTGCGTCGAACTCGGCGCGGTTGAGGGGATGCGCCAGCGTGCCCACCATGCGCCGCGCGGTGCCTGGCGGGAGGAGCGTGTCGGCGTCTAACGTCAGCACGAACTGCACGGCGCCCAGCCGGCTCAAGTCGCCCTCCTGGCAGGCGTACGAGGTGTCCGTAGCGCCGCGCAGCAGGCGGTTGAACTCGACCAGTTTGCCGCGCTTGCGCTCCCACCCCATCCACACGCCCTCGTGCTCGTTCCAGAGCCGGCGCCGGTGGAAGAGGTAGAAGGGCGCCAGGCCGTCCCCGCCGTAACGGCGGTTCAGCTCTCTGATGCCGGCCAGGGCGCGACTCAGCTGCGCCTCGTCAGTGCCAACGTCAGCGCTGTCCGCGTCCGCGTAGTCGGTCAGGAGCGCGAACAGTAACTCGTCGTCGCGGTTACCCAAGTAATGGCGCTCAAGCTGCCGCAGCAGGGCGTCCACGGCTTCGGCGCCGCCCAGCATGGCCGGCACGGCTACCACCGTCCGGTAGTCGGCTGGTAGGCCCTCGCTGAGGTCGAGTTTCGGCAACGGCCTTGGCTTCAGTACGTACCCCAGCACCAGGTTCACTAGACCGACGGCGATGCTGACGGCGGGGATGAACAGCACGAGCAGCACGAGCAGCACGAGCAGCTGCTGCCACACGCCGGCCCCGCCCCAGGCCGCGTGCCGTTCGCCAGCCGCCAGTAACAGCAGCGTGAGGAGCCCAACGGCACCCAGGTAGACCAGGCTGGGGCG
>JBBAFX010000251.1:0-3467 GCA_041655195.1 Trueperaceae bacterium | reverse complement strand
GTTCGTAGGGGTTGCGGTCGAAGCCTGATTGCATGAGCCGGTCTTGCAGCATCTTCATGAGGTCGGCCATGTCGAGGTCGTCGAGGCCGCCTTCGTACTTGGAGTACCTGACGCTACCCATGGGTTTCAGCGGTCCTTCCCGGTGGTGGCGGCAGTGGGCCGCTCACTCAGTTCCAGCGCCTTGCCGCGCCGCGTGCGTTCTCGGGTTCGGCCGCCACGTAGCCGCGTTCCTCGCTGCGAGCTATGAGTTTGCGGGCGTGCAGCCCTTCGAGCACGAATTCGGTGGCGGCCGCTAGTTGCTCGTGGCCGGGGCCTTCCGTTAGGGCGTCTGCGGCTTTGATGAGGCCCGGCACCTGGCGGGCGGTCTCTATGAGGGCGGTGCCGTTGGCGTCGGCTGCGAACCTGAGGTTGTTGTCGGCCTCGAAGTAGTCGACTATCTCGTCTACTACCAGGTCGGCGCCGCGGCGCATGAACACTTGGCCGATGGCGCGCCTGACTATCTCGCGGGCTACCTGTTCGGCGCCTTTCAGTTCGCCTTCGTACTCGAGTTCTATCTTGCCGGTCACGGCGGGTAGCGCTTGGTAGAGGTCGGACACGCGGGCCACGGCCTTGCCGCTGCCTTGTACGAGGGCGCGCCGTTCGGCGTTGCTGACCACGTTCTCGAGGAGGCTGATGGGCAGGCGCTGCGAGACGCCGGAGTGCTTGTCTACCCTGTTGTCGTCCCTGGCCTGGAACGCGACCTCTTCGACCGCTTCGGACACGTAACGGGGCACTTCGGTCTCGAGTTCGCGCGCTGTCCATGCTTCCTGCTCGGTGATGCTCATGCCTTCTTCGAGGGTGGCGGGGTAGTGCGTGCGGATTTCGCTGCCAACGCGGTCCTTGAGCGGCGTGATGATCTTGCCGCGCGCCGTGTAGTCCTCGGGGTTGGCGGAGAAGACGAGCATGACGTCGAGCGGTAGGCGCAGAGGGTAGCCCTTGATCTGTACGTCGCCTTCTTGCATGACGTTGAAGAGCGCTACCTGCACCTTGCCGGAGAGGTCCGGTAGTTCGTTCATGGCGAAGACGCCGCGGTTGGCGCGGGGCAGCAACCCGTAGTGAACTGCACGTTCATCGCCTAAGTTGGTGCCTAGGCGCGCGGCCTTGATGGGGTCGATGTCGCCGATGATGTCGGCCACCGTGGTGTCTGGCGTGGCTAGCTTCTCGACGTAGCGGGCGCTGCGGTGCAGCCACGCTATGCGGGTGGAATCGCCGCATTCCTCCACGATCTGTTTGCCCTCATGCGTGAGCGGGGCGAAAGGGTCGTCGTGAAGCTCGGTGCCTTCGATGTAGGGCACGTACTCGTCTAACAGGTCTGTGAGTTGGCGCAGTATGCGGGTTTTGGCCTGGCCGCGGAGGCCGAGCAGGATGAAGTTGTGCCGGCTGAGTAGGGCGTTGACCACCGAGGGCACCACAGTTTCCTGGTAGCCGAGCACGCCTGGGAAGAGTTGCTTGCCTTCTTGTAGCGCCGCCACGAGGTTGCTGCGCACCTCGTCCTTTACCGAGCGGCCCGCCAGCTGTTCCCAGCGGGAGCCGCGCAGTTCGCCAAGCGTAGTGGCCGCGGGCGCTGCACCGTGCGTGGAAGCGCCCCCGTTAGAACCCAGTAAAGCCGTGCTGGACGGCGTTGCTTGCGCTTTACGAGATGCTGCCATGAGTCATCGTAGCACCGCCTACCGCAGGGGCCATGTAACGACTTGGCCGCAGCCTAGGCAATCACGGCTCCTGCCAACGCCGCGTTCCGGAACGCTGCCCTAGGCGCAACAAGAAACTGACCCTGCGTGGGGGGCGCAGGGTCAAAGAGAGGAGATGGTGGAGGGACGAATCCCTCTACACATTGGTTCCTGGGGGGGACAGGAACCACTAGAAGGATACAACACTCGTCGCCTCCCGTCACCTCTACTGCTATCCTCGCGCATGCCGGTTGTTAACAGTGCCGAAATCATCACCGTGGGAACCGAGCTGCTGCTCGGCGAGATAGTGGATACCAACAGCGCCAGGCTGGCGAAGGACCTCGCCGCTCTAGGTGTGAACGTGTACTGGTCGCAGCGCGTGGGCGACAACAGCGGCCGCCTGGAGCAAGCGCTAACCGCGGCCCTCACCCGCACGGACCTCATAGTGCTGACCGGCGGCTTGGGGCCCACCAACGACGACCTCACCCGCGACGCGGTGGCTCACGTGGTGGGCGAGGAGCAGCGCGTGGACCCGCAGCTGGAGCGCTGGCTGCGTTCCTACTTCGAGGCGCGCGGCGCCGCCATGCCCGACTCCAACCTGCGCCAGGCGCAGGTAATAGACTCCGCCACCGTACTGCCTAACCCGATCGGCACGGCGCCCGGCTGGTTGGTCAGGAAAAGCGTGAACGGCCAGGAGCGCACCATAGTCACTCTGCCGGGCCCGCCGCGCGAGCTGGAGCGCATGTGGACACAGGAGGCGCGGCCGCGGCTCGAGTTCCCCCGCAGCCGGCTCTACGTGCGCACGTTCAAGACGCTCGGCCTAGGCGAAAGCCACGTTGCCGAGATGCTGGGCGCGCTTACGGACCAAGCCAACCCGTCGGTAGCCACCTACGCCAAGATGGACGGCGTGCACGTGCGCGTGGCCGCGAAGGGCGACGACCTGGCAGCGGCCGAGGAGCTGGCGGGGCCCACGCTGCAGCAAGTGGAGTCGCTACTGGGCGACCGCGTGTGGGGTCAGGACAACGAAGAGTTGCCCAGGCTGGTGATCGAACGGCTGGCGGCGACCGGTCAGAAGGTGGCTATAGCCGAGGGGCTGACGGGCGGCCTTGTGAGCAGCTGGTTGACGGAGGCCTGGCAACTGAACGGTAATAACGTCGGCGGCGAGAGTGTGGCTGGCAGCGTGATAGCATACGAACCGGAACTTATGCGAACGCTCGGTGTACCCGCCAACCTCCTCGAGCGGCTGCCCGCAGGGGCTGCCGAGGTCGTGGCTGCGTTGGCTGTGGCCATCAGGGCGTTCTTCAAAGCAGACTTAGGCGTTGCCATCGGTCCCTACACGCTTCCCGCCGCACAAGCAGCGGCGGTCGGGCCGGCAGCGCGAATGGAAAACCCGGACGAGGTTAAGCGCTTACCTACACAAGTAGTAATAGCCGTAGCAAGAGACGTCGGAACGACCGTGAGAACCCTAGAGTTACCCGCCTTGGGCAAATCTTGGCAACGGGAAAGAACCGCCATCTCAAGCTTGAACCTCCTCCGGTTAGAACTGCGCTGAACGCCCGCGGACCCCTGTAAGGTCCGCGTTCGTCAGGCGCGAACGGGCACGGCCCTTCAAGGCCATGCCGGAGGGCGGAGGACGGGCGTTCTATGGATAAGGATCGTCGTAAGGCGTTGGATTCTGCTGTTGCTCAGATTGAGCGGCAGTTTGGGCGTGGGTCGATTATGCGGTTGGGGTCTGAGCCTGTGGGGGTGTTGGGTTCGGGG
>JBBAFX010000250.1:0-3475 GCA_041655195.1 Trueperaceae bacterium | reverse complement strand
CCGATGAACTCCACGCCGTCTTCGGTCATGAGCTTCTCGAACGCTGCTACCGAGGTGGCCGCGTCGGCGCGGTCGTCCTCGATGATGATGCGCAGGGGCTGACCGAGGACGCCGCCAGCGGCGTTGATCTCGGCGAGGGCCAGGTCGAAACCGGCCTTCTGGGCGATGCCGGTGCCGGCGGAGCCGCCCGTGAGGGGGGCCAGGATGCCGATGGTGACCTGGGCGGACGCCAGGCTCATTACGGCTACGAGCAGGACTGCTACCAACCTCTTCATGCTTCTCTCCTCCTGTGGTGCTCGCGTCCTCTGACGCGTGACGGGGTCTAGGGGCTTAGGGGCTTGCGGTCGCCAACGTTGGGCCCGCGGTCGTGCCGGTGGCCACCATGGCGGCGGCAGCGGTTCTCTTGGCGTCACATGGTGGTGACCCCACTTCTAGAGCTGGCCGGCGCGGCGTCATGCTGCCGCAGGAACGGCGCCAGCAGCGCGGCCACCGCCTGAGGGTTCTCGAGCGGCGCAGCGTGACCGGCACGTGGTATCAGGTGCACCCCGTTTGGTTCGCGGCCGAACTGAGTCAGCACATCGCGGTGGTTGCGTACGGGCGTCAGCACGTCGTCCTCGCCCACGGCCACCAGTAGCGGCAGGTCCAGGCCCGCCAGCGTGCGGGCCAGGTCGGGTTCCTGCGCAGCGGACACGAGCAGCCCCTCCAGCAGGGCGCGCACGGCGTCCTGCGGGTGGTCGGCGGCCAGTTCGCGGGCGTCTGCCAACGCTTTGACGTTGGCGGCCAGGAACTCGGGTCCCCATACCCAGGGCGTGGCGGCGTCGAACCGCGCGGCGGCGCCGCCGGCGGCGAGTGCGCCCAGCCAGGCGCGCACTGCGGCTTGCAGGCGCGCGTCGGCATTGGCGAAGGTGTCTAGCAGAGAGAGTGACGCTAGGGAGGCGCGGTGCTCAGCCAGGAGCCCGAGCTCCCGCTCGCTGAGGCCGGCCGCTTCAGCCAGCGCCGGGTCGTGCAGCCAGGCGAGCAGCAGCTGGCTCACGTAGCCGCCGTTGCTGAGCGCCACCACGTGCAGCGGCGCACGGCCGCGCGCCTTTAGGTCCGCGAGCAGCGCCAGCAAGTCGCGCGCGTGGCGTTCGCGTAGGTACGGGCCTGCCGGGGCGTCTGAGGCGCCCTGACCCCGCATGTCGTAACGGAGGATGGTGCGGCCGTCCTGCAGCAGGCGCCCCAGCTGGTTCCACGACTCGGTCGACATTGTTATGCCGTTCACGAACAGCACCGGCAGGCTGCCAGCCTGCGCGTTCGGCGCCGCGTGCTCCTCCACGTGGAGGTCCGGTCCGTCGTTCATGGTTAGGCGCCAGCTGGTCTTCTTCACACCGCGTCCCCCTGAAGTTCGCTGGCCAGCCTGGTCTTGAGGATCTTGCCGGCCGCGCTCTTAGGCAGAGCACCCAGCACGTGGATGCTCTTGGGCACCTTGTAGTTAGCGAGCCGCTCCTTGAGGAAGGCGCGCAACTGGTCGGCGCTGAGTTCGGCACCTTCATGCAGCGTCACTGCTGCCAGCCCCACCTCGCCCCAGCGCGGGTCGGGCACGCCCAGCACGGCGCACTCAGCCACCGCGGGGTGATCGTAGATGGCGGCCTCGACCTCGGAGGGATAGACGTTCTCGCCGCCGGAGACGAACATCTCCTTGCGGCGGCCCACGATGCTGAAGAAACCCTCGTCGTCCACGGCGGCCAGGTCGCCCGTCCAGAGCCAGCCGTCCTTCAGCACTTGCGCGGTCTCGGCGGGCCTGTCGAAGTAACCCGAGAAAACGTGCGGCCCAGCTAGTGTCAGCTCGCCCACCTCGCCGGCACCGCACGCCGTGCCGTCCTCGCGGCGCACCACGGCGCTCGCGTGCAGCATCGGCTTGCCTACGCTCTGCGGGCGCTGCTCGGCCTGGTCGAGGGTGATGGAGAAGCAGTTCACGCCCGCCTCGGAGAGCCCGTAGCCCTGCTTGAAGCGCACGCCGCGGCCGGCGTACGCCTCGCGCACCGGTTCCGGGCAGGCGGCGCCGCCGGAGATGGCCCAGCGCACGCTGCTCAGGTCGGCTGTCCGGAAGCCGGGGTCCTCGGCCAGCATGTGGAACATGGTGGGTACCAGGAAGAGGATGGTCACGCCGTGCTGCTGCACCTTGCTGAGGTAATCGGCGGGGTCGAAGGCGGATTGCAGCACCACCCGCGCGCCCATGTGCAGGAGCGGCATGGTCAGCGCGTTGACGGCGGCGTGGAAGGCGGGTGTGGCTTGCACGGCGCAGTCGTCGGGCCTGAGGCCCCACGAAAGCACGGTGTTAACAGCGTTGTAGAAGCCCTGCCGGTACGGCAACATGGCGCCCTTCGGCAGGCCGGTGGTGCCGCCCGTTAGGAGGATCATCTGCACGTCCTCCGGTCCGAGCCCGGGGTCCTCAAGCGGGCCGGTGGCCTCGGCGCGCAGTTCGGTCTCGTACGCTCCGAGCTCCAACGCCGGCGCGCCAGCGCCCCGGGCGGCCGCGGCTGCCACCTCTGCGTGCGCGGCGCCATGCAGCACGAGCTTAGGTTTCAGGTACGTGCCTATGGCTTCCTGTTCCGGTACGGCCAGGCGCGTGTTGAGGGGCGCGTAGACGAAGCCGAGCTTGGCGGTGGCCAGGATGAGGTCCATGTGCGCGAGGTGGTTGTTAGCCAGGATGGAGACGCGGTCGCCCTTGGTCACGCCGCGCGCGGCCAGCAGGCGCGCTAAGCGCTCGGCGCGGTCGTTAAGCTCCGCGTACGTGTGCCAGCGGTCCTCGAAATGCACGGCCTGCGCGTCCGGGGTCAGCTCGGCGCGGCGCTGGGCGATGTCGAGGATCATGGCGCCGCCTCCGCGCCGAGCGCCGCCGCGCCACCGTCGCCGCGCCAGCGCAGCGCCAGCGCGTTCCACACGTAGCCCACGCCGGCGGCCACCAGCACCGCCAGGTCGCCGGCCGCCAGCTTGCCTTGCTCGGCGGCCAGTTGCAGCGAGAGGATCTGGTCGACCTGCCCCAGGTGGCCGTAGTCGCTCAGGTAGACGGACTGCTGTTGGGTTAGGCCCAGCTGGTCGAGTATGTAATCGTGCGCGCTCCTCTTCATGTGGAGCATGGCTAGGTAATCGACCTGGCTCATGTCCGCGCCGGAGCGTTTCACCGCGTTACGAACTACCTGCAGGAAGGTCTGCAGGCTCTTCTCCTCCAGGCGCACCTTCATGCCGGCCGGGTCGGTGACCTGCAGACGGTAGTCGGCCAGGTTGTCTGCGGTGAGGGGCGCTTTGGTGCCGCCCACAGGCACGAGCACGTCGAGCGAGAAGCTGCCGTCGGTCACTATGCTGGAACCCAGTACTTCGTGCCCGTGGCCGCGCTGCACCACCGCCGCGGCGCCGCCGGCGCCGAGGTTGTACATGAAGCGCACGCGTTCGTCCTGCATGTCTATCAGGTCGGAGTTGCGGTAGCCGCCGGCCA
>JBBAFX010000249.1:0-3476 GCA_041655195.1 Trueperaceae bacterium | reverse complement strand
GACATGAGGATGTTGCCTACACGGTCGTAGACCGCGTCCTCGAACGGCACCCAGCTCTCCTGCACCAGGTGGCACTTGAGCCCCAGCTTGGCGGCCACGGCCGCCACCTGCCGCGTGTGGTTGGACTGCACGCCGCCGATGGTGACGAGCGTGTCGGCACCCTGCGCCAACGCCTCAGGGATGAGGTACTCGAGCTTACGCACCTTGTTGCCACCGAACGCCAGGCCGGAGTTGCAGTCCTCGCGTTTGGCGTACAGCTTCACTTGGCCGCCAAGCGCTTCCGAGAGGCGCGGAAGGGCCTCGATGGGTGTGGGGCCGAACATGAACGGGTAGCGCTCGAACTTGGAGGTGAGCTGGCGGTTGCTGGTCATACGGTCTCCTCCTGGGGCTGCGGCCCGTTGGGTGCTTTTGTAGGTGACGCTGGCGGGGCTTCACCGGCGATGAACGCCTGCGACTGCTGCGACGCCTCCCTGAGGTGCGCTACCAGCACCCGCTGAGCGGCCGCGGTGTCGCGGCGCCGGCAAGCGTCTAGCAGTGCACGGTGCTCAGCCTGCGAGGCGTGCTGGTTGGCTGGTTCCGCTAGGTAGATGAGCAGGTAGCGCGCCACGCTGTGGTGCAGCGTTTCTAGCGTGCGTAGCAGCAGCTCCATGCGGGCGGGCCGGTAGAGCGCCGCGTGGAACTCCCAGTTGAGCCGGGGCCATTCGCTGGGCTCAGTGACCGAGTCGATCTCGAGCAGGGCGCCTTCTGCGCGCAACAGGTCGGCTTCGCTCAGCTGCGGCAGCGCGCTCTGCAGCGCTAGTACCTCGAGCGCCTCGCGCATGGCGTACACCTCGGCCACCTCCGCCACGGAGGCGGCAACCACCACCGAACCGCGGTTGTGGTAGGTGGCCACCAAGCCCTCGCTCCTTAGTTGCTGCAGCGCCTCCCGTACGGGGATCTTGCTGACCCCGAAGCGGCGCGCCAGCTCGTCCTGGCGGAGAGCCGCACCGTCCGGGTACCTGCCCGCAGCGATGTCTTGGCGCAGCTGCTCAGCGATCAGGTCGGGGGTGGTCTTGGGGTTGGTGCTCGGCATTAGACGTATCGTATACGATTATACGACAACTAAGCAAGCAGTCAGCTGGTGGCCGCACCGCGGCCAGCGGTCGCCAGCGGCTCATCTGTAGCCCGCAGCCGCCAGAGGCGAAACAGCTGCCGGGCGGCCCCGCACACCGCCGGCGCGGCCCCCCATGTCGCCTAACCGCGGCCATACTCGGGCACGGTTGCCCTTGACGAGCCACTGGCTACACTCGTTGCTTGAGCAGACTCTCTGCGGGTATCCCGTACATCTGGTGCAACGCCGTAATCATCCTTAGCGTGAGGGGTCGCTTTCCGTTGAGAATCTCGTAGACACGATTGGGCCGACCTATTGCAAGGGCCAGATCCTTCACGGTCAGATCGTTTCGTTCCATTGAGTATTCGATTGCGGCGACTGCATCCGGCAGCTGCATCGGGAAATGCTTCAGTTCGTATGCTTCCACGAGAGTGACGAGCACGTCGAGGCGATCGCCTTCTAGCGTGTTAGGTTCCGCGAGCATCAGGCTTTCAATCTCGGCCAGTGCTGCCTTGTAGTCAGAGTCTGACTTTATGGGCCTAACGTTCATCGCTCTCCCCTTTCAAACGGACTGCGCGTCGATAGAGTCATATTGCTTATGGGTGCCAATAAACCGGACGTACACGACCCGAAATGGGTAATTGATCCAAACTACGATTCGGTACTTGTTGCCGGCGATGTTAAAGACTGCCCTACCATCCTTCAGAACGCTCGCGTTTCGAAACTGTGCCTTCAGCTGACTTGGATTTTCCCAGTCCGCCTTGAGCACCTCGCGGTACCACGCGAGCGTTGGCTGCTCGGCGCCCCTATGGTCCGGGACTTCTTCCCAGAAGTCCTTTAGCGTCTTGAGCGCAATGACTCGCATCACCCAGTTTAGTCCCACTATGGGACTAATGCAACCCTACGTGATCGGAGCTCGTCATGCCACTAAAGTAACTAGCCGCCGTCTCTTGTAACCTGACTTCAGCAGGCAACAACAGCACAGCTGGGAGGAGCTGCCATGACCAAACCACTGGATCACCACGCGCTCCTCAAGGTAGCGCTGGAAGAGGCCCGTGCGGGTCTCGCCGAAGGCGGCATCCCTATCGGGGCGGCACTCTTCCACAGCGACGGCACGCTGCTCGGGCGCGGCCATAACCGGCGCGTTCAGAATGACGACCCGAGCGTGCACGGCGAGACGGACGCCTTCCGGAACGCTGGCCGGCAACGCACCTACAAGGACACCATCATGGTCACTACGCTGGAACCCTGCTGGTACTGCAGCGGCCTGATCAAACAGTTCGGTATCCCTACCGTGGTGATCGGCGAATCTCGCACGTTCAAGGGGGGTGCCGCTTGGTTGGCAGACCATGGCGTCAACGTCATCGACCTGGATGACGACGAGTGCGCAGGCATGATGAAGCGCTTCATCGCCGAGAACCCTGCGCTATGGAACGAGGACATAGGCGAGGTATGACGGACGATGCGGACGTGTTGCCGCCTGAGTGGACTGTGATGTGAACCAGTTGTGGCGACGACTATCTCGAGGCACCCCGGTTATAGACACAGGCTTCGATTTCCGAGACGACACACCAGAAGGCGCCGACCCAGACGCTGCCAGCCCGACCCTACGCAGGTACCACCGACTTTTGTGGAGCAAGGCTTTGCCAAGCGGCCACGAGTTTGACCTTGGCGAATCGGGGGCTAGAACATACTTGCAGCATCGGTCCGAGATTGGGGAATTCACGCTTTCTAGCGATACAAGTCAGAAGACAGTCCACTCGCTCCCGTGTTCGATCGCTACGCACCGTTCTTCGCGCTCTTCGGATCCTTCGACGGCTACGTCGACTTCTTTCTTCTTCAGGACATCGTCTCAGCCGACTACTCGGAGGTAAAGTTCCATGCGCCATTCACGGGTTTCGGCCCCTCCCCCGTTCCGGGGACACTCGAAGAATACGCACGGTATCTCGACAGCGCCGAGGCGTTCATCAGAGAACGGAACAAGAGGATTAATGCCTGGAGCGCCAAGAACCTGCCCCAGTGAACGTCCAGGCACCACATTAGCGGGCAGCACGTGCAGAGTTGCTCCCAACACAAACCGACGCTCTGGATAACATCAAGTACGCCCTCACCGAGGACCGTGCCAGCTAGCTCGTGCCCGCAGTAGCCAATCACATGTGCAGCACATGCGATATGGTGGTGTGCATGGCGAAGATGATTCAGATCCGGAACGTACCCGAAGAGTTGCACCGCGAGGTCAAGGCCCGCGCAGCACGGGCTGGCATGACCCTCTCGGACTACCTACTCCGCGACCTGGAAAGGAGCATGGCGGGGCCCGACGTCGATGAGGTCATCGCCCGCGTGGTAGGCCGCAAACGTCCGGTCGTCGATGAGACGCCGGCAGAGG
>JBBAFX010000248.1:0-3489 GCA_041655195.1 Trueperaceae bacterium | reverse complement strand
TACAGAGGCCGCAGCGTGGAGGAGAACCTCGACTTATTCGCCCGCATGAAGGAAGGCGAGTTCGGCCCCGGCGAGGTCGTGCTGCGCGCCAAGATCGACATGGCGCACCCCAACATGAAGATGCGCGATCCCATCCTCTACCGGGTGGTCGACGCTGAGCATTACCGCACGGGCAGCGAGTGGCCCATCTACCCCATGTACGACTTCGCGCACCCGCTGTCGGACGCCATCGAGGGCATCACGCACTCGCTCTGCACGCTCGAGTTCGAGAACAACCGCGCCGTGTACGACTGGCTGATAGAGCGGCTGGTACCCACCGCCGAGGAGCAGCCGCACCAGTACGAGTTCGCGCGCCTGCAGCTCGATTACACGGTGGTCAGCAAGCGCAAACTGCTTAGGCTCGTGCGCGAGGGCGTAGTGACGGGTTGGGACGACCCGCGCATGCCTACCATCTCAGCGTTGCGTCGCCGCGGCGTTACACCCGAAGCCATCCGCGAGTTCGCTAACCGCGTGGGCGTGGCCAAGGCCAACAGCCGCACCGACCTGGCGCTCCTCGACTCGGCCATCCGCGACGATCTGAACACGCGCGCGCCCCGAGTCATGGCGGTCCTGGAACCGTTACGGGTGACCCTCACTAACGTTGAGCCCGGCGAGCACCTCGAGGTAACCGCCCCGTACTGGCCGCCCGACGTTCCCGGCGAGGGGGTACGCGCCGTGCCCCTCACCCGCGACCTGGTCATCGAGCGCTCCGACTTCGAGCTGGAGCCACCTGCCGGCTTCAAGCGTTTGGCCCCGGGCCGCGCGGTGCGCCTGCGCCACGCGTTCGTCATCCGCTGCGACGAGGTCGTAACCGACGACGCGGGCAACGTGGTGGAGCTGAAGTGCCACGCCTACAGGGACAGCGTGGGCGAAAGCCCCGCAGGCGTGAAGGTGTGGGCGGCGCTGCACTGGGTCTCCGAGAGCGCGGGCCTACCGTTCACGGCGCGCCTGTACGAACCGCTCTTCACCGTGCGCGACCCAGACGGCGCTGAGGGCGACCTCCTCGATTACGTGAACCCCGACGCCCTGCGCGAAGTGCACGGCCTGATCGAACCCAGCGTGGCCCAGGACGCCCCCGACACGCGCTACCAGTTCGAGCGTCAGGGCTACTTCTGGCGCGACCCGGTGGACGGCCGGGAGCCTCTGGACCTGGAAAGCGCTGGCGCTCGGGGCGTGCCGCTCGTGTTCAACCGCATCGTGGGCCTGAAGGACGCGTGGGCGCGCAAGACCGCCGCAGAGGGCAGCGCCAGGCAGGACAGCGTCAGTACGGACGGCCTCAGGAAAGGCGCCGGCAGCAAGCGCACCGAGCTTCCCGCGGGCACCGAGCCGCGCGCGCAGGCCGAGCAGTCCAACCTGGGCGCGGTTCTGGAGCAGCTCACGGCGGCTCAGCGCGCGCGTTACGACGAGCTGACGGCCGCGCACGGCCTGCCCGAGACCGACGCGTTGACGCTGACCACGCGGGTAGCTCTGGACGATCTGTACACCGCCACCGTAGCCGAGGGCGCCGCTAGCACGAGCGCCGCCAACTGGGTGCTGAACGACTTGGCTGGGTATGTGGGTCAGGAGGGCTTCGCTCTTACCGGCCAGAGCCTCGCCAGCCTCATCGGCTTGGTGGACGGCGGCAGCATCACTTCGCGAGTAGCCAAGGAGCTACTCCCTGACCTCCTCGCCGGCGCCGACCCCGTGGCGCTGGTCAAGGAGCGGGGCCTGGAACGCCTCGACGACGAACAAGCCGTGCGTGAGCAAGTGGCCGCGGTGGTAGCCGCCCACCCGGACGAGCTGGCGGCGTACCGGGGCGGCAAGAGCGGCCTGCGCGGCTTCTTCGTAGGGCAGGTCATGCGGGCCACGGGCGGCCGCGCTGACCCGAAGCTGGTCCAGTCGCTCGTGGAGCAGGCCCTGGAGGCCTGAAAGCGGGTGCGAGCCCCGGGGCCACGGCCACCCCGGGGCAATTCTGAAGGTGTTGGGCTGAGGGCCGTCCAGGACATTGGTACTGGGCAAAATATCCCTATCAGGGAGTTCCGATTACGGCCATACTGACACTCGAAAGGGGTTGTGGAGCATGGAACGCAGCACCGTTTATTACCCTGAACCGCAAGTCACGAAGTTCCTTTACGCCTCGAAGTGGATGGCACCGATTTACCTCATAATCCGGGTCTACGTAGGATGGGCCTGGCTGACCGCCGGCTGGGGCAAGGTCACTAACCCGGCCTGGGTCGGCGCGGACGCTGGCACGGCCGTGGGCGGCTACCTGCGCGGCGCGCTAGGGCGCGCCACGGGCGACAGCCCGACTGTGGCCGGCTGGTACGCCTGGATGATCGAGCATCTCTTCCTGCCGGTCGCGCCGCTCATGTCTTACCTGGTGGCGTTCGGCGAGGTCATCGTCGGCATCGCGCTCATCCTCGGTCTACTCACCGGCGCGGCGGCCTTCTTCGGCGGTCTGATGAACGTGGCCTTCATGTTCGCGGGCACCCTTTCCACCAACCCGCTCCTCTTCGTGCTGGCCACCTGGCTGGTGCTCGCCTGGCGCGTAGCCGGCTGGTACGGTCTCGACCGCTGGATCCTCCCTATGCTCGGCGCACCGCGTGGAGAGTTCGACGACGAGTCCAAGAAAGCAGGGCAGCGAACACCCTCAGCGGCCTAGCTGCGAGTAAGCTCCAGATTCAAGAACGGGCCCGGAATCAACCGGGCCCGTTCTCAATTTGGCGTGTGCGCGCGGCCGGTCAAGCTCTTGAGTTCCTGATCAGTAGCGCTCGCAGGTCGTGAACCCTTCGCCACCGCGTTCGTTAGATGAATACCATCCGGTCAAGCTCTTGAGTTCCTGATCAGTAGCGCTCGCGGCGTCCGCCTCCGCGCTTGTCTCCTTTACGCCGACCGTCTGGGCCGAGCGAACGGTCGCCGCGGTTACCCCAGTCGGACCCGGCTTTGTCCGCGCCGAAGCGGTCACCACCGAACTTGCTGGGTCCGTTACGACCTTCGCCCGCGCGGTCACGGTTGAAGCCCCCGCGGCTTTCCTGCGGCTGCCGGGGTTGCGTGTTGGCTGGGGCCGCGGAGCGGGTGACTTGAACGTTCTGAGCCTGCGGACCCTTGGGCCCCTGCTCGACGTCGAACGACACCTCGTCGCCTTCGTTCAGCGTGCGGAAGCCGTCGGCCCGGATCGCTGAGAAGTGGACGAAGACGTCAGCGCCCCCGTCGTCTTGTGCGATGAAGCCGAAGCCCTTCTCGCCGCTGAACCACTTGACCTTGCCTGTTGCCATTCTCATCCCTACCGTCCCGGCCGCCTGGGTTGGGCCGGGCGCTCTCTAAACTTGCGTGACCGCCCCAGTAGAGCTGCTCACGCGCTCACTTTGGTGGACGCTACCCGCCTACCTGATGAGTCGAAGGAAGTGTAGGGCCTCAGCGTGCCGCCTGGCAAGACGTACGAGACTCGGGGCTTAAACAGGCGCGGAGGAA
>JBBAFX010000247.1:0-3500 GCA_041655195.1 Trueperaceae bacterium | reverse complement strand
CTATGCCGGCGCCCAGAACAACAAGTAATGCGATGGCCAGGAGTATGAACGGGAACGCCAACTGCACGTCGGCGAGGCGCATGAGCGCGTCGTCAATCCACCCACCGCGATAACCAGCCAGCAGCCCAACTGTTACACCGAATACAGCGCCGAACAGGGTACCGAACAAGCCCACCACCAACGACACTCGGGCGCCTAGGAGCAAGCGTGAGAGGATATCGCGCCCCAGCGCGTCGGTGCCTAGAAGGTGCTCAGTGCTGCCGCCCTCCTGCCACACCGGCGGCAGGAGGCGCTTGGCTATGGCGCCCTGGTCGGCGTCGTGCGGAGCCAGGTACGGGGCGAAGATAGCCACCAGTACCAGGGCCGCCAAGAACACTAACGCCGGCACCACCGCGTAGTTCTTCGACAAACGCCGCAGCCAGCGCGGCAGCCTTACTCGGGAGGAGGTGCCTATTATCATCGGAGCCGGATCCTCGGGTTGAGAGCGCCGTAGAGCAGGTCGGTGAGCAGGTTAACTACCATGAAGGTCGTAGCTATGAGGATGACCCCGGCCTGGATAACGGGAAAGTCGCGCCCCTGCACTGCCTGGATCATCAGCCGACCTATGCCGGGCCAGGCGAAGATAGTCTCCACGATTACGGCACCGCCGAGCAGGAAGCCTATCTGCAGCGCCACCACGGTAACGAACGGTATGAGGGCGTTGCGCAGCACGTGCTTACGGATGACCTTGTGCTCGGGCAAGCCCTTGGCGCGCGCCGTGCGCACGTAGTCCTGCGTCATGGTCTCGATGACCGACGAGCGCAGCAAGCGCACGTTGCGCGCTGTGGGGAAGAAGCTCAGGGTCAACGCAGGACCCACCAGGTGCAGCAAGCTACCCGTTCCGGAGATAGGCAACCACCGCAACGTGACCCCGAAAACCAAAATGATCATGAGCCCCAACCAGAAGCTAGGCAACGACTGGCCCATGAGCACGAGGGCCGTAGCCGTCGTGTCGAAGGGCGTGCCGCGCTTGATGGCCGAGAACGTACCCACCGGCAGAGCCACCAGCACGGAAAGCGCCAACGCGGTTAGGCCCAGCAGCGCAGTAGCCGGCGCGCGTTCCAGCACCACTTCCATGGCGGGTCTCCCCTGCCTGAGCGAGTTACCGAAGTCGCCCTGCACGGCGTTGCTGAGGAAACGCCAGTACTGCACGTGCAGGGGCGCGTCGAGGCCGAGGCGTTTGGTGAGCGCCTCGACCTGCGCCGCAGAGGCGTCCGGCGGCAGGAGGAGTGCCGCTGGGTTGCCAGTCATGTTCGTAATGGCGAAGGTGACGGCGCTGACCCCCAGGATGACGATGGCGAACTGCCACAGCCGCCTTAGCAGGTAGCTGGTCACGAGGGGGTCACCGGGGCCGTCACAAGCTTCCTACTCCCGACCCGCCAGCTTTTCGCTCCAGAACTGCCGTATGCGGGCGGCCGCGTCGTACACGTGCTCCGGCTCGTCGAAGCCGTGGCCCTCGCGCGGGTACTCCACGTACCAGGACGGGTGGCCGCGCCCTGCCAGGCTGCGGTGCACCAAGCGCATCTGGTCGGGCGGCACGCCAGCGTCGGCGGCGCCCTGCAGCATGAGGAGCGGACCGCGGACGGAATCCAGGTGCTGGTGGGTGGAGCAGCGGAGGTAGCTCTCAGGGTTCTCGCGCGGGTGACCGAAGTTGTGCAGCATGAGGTGCCGCACCGTAGTCTCCTCGTAGAACTCCGCCAGGTCTATAGGCCCGAAGTGAGCTATGCCGGCCGCGAAGGTGTCGGGTTCGAGGGCCAGCCCCCTCACGGTGCTGTAGCCGCCGTAACTGCGGCCCCAGATGCCGACCTTGGAGCCGTCCACGTAACCGAGGCTCTTCAGGTACTCCACGGCGGCTACCCAGTCGCCGCGGTCACCCTCGCCCCAGTCGTGGATGTTGGCGTCCATCCATTCCCGGCCGTAGCCGGTGCTGCCGCGGCAGTTGGGCGCCAGCACCACGAAGCCCTCGAGCACCAGTTGGTGGAAGAGCGGCCAGTAGCCGTTAGTGTGCTGGCCGTTCGGCCCGCCGTGAATGTAGAGGAGCGCGGGGCGGTCACCTGGGCCCGTCGCGGACCCACAATCCGCGGACTCAAACTCCGGGGTCTCAGCCGAGGTTCCAGCCGGGTGGTACAGCACGCCGTCCACGAACTGCCCGTCGAAGCTCTCGAAACGGACCTGACTGACGGCCACGCCCTCGGGAAGCGCGTCGACGGCAAGAGCAACGTCGCCATCCAACCTGTACAGGACCGGCTCCGCAGGCGAGGCCGGCGTCTCCCGCCGTACCCACACACGTTGCCCGCCGGGCTCGATGACCGGCCAGTGGTGAACGCCGTGCCCGGCGTCCAGGCGGCGCGCGTCCGCCCCGGCACTTGAAACCGCCCACAACTGCGCGTCCGTACGGTCGTAAGCCACGTAAACGATCGTCCCGCCGTCGCTGGAAACGGCGAACTCGCCCACGTCGGCGCTCCGCTTCGGGGTCACCCGCGTCATGCGCTCCGTAGCCACGTCCACACGCCACACCGCGTCGAAGCCGTACACATCAGAAAGCACGTAGAGCGCCAGCGGCCCTTCGGGAGCCCAGCGCGGGAAGCGGCTGTGCACGTTGCCGCCGGGCGTCAGCAACTTCACCTGACCGGAGGCCAGTTCCACTACGCCCACACGGCAGCTCAACGCGTCCTCGCCCACCAGTGCAGTGAACGCCACGTACTGGCCACACGGCGAGAACACCGGATTGCAGGCGTGGTACTCCTCGGGCACCACCTCGGAGGCGGCGCCGCCCTCGACCGGCACGACCCAGACCGAGTCGCGCCCGCCGCTGTTGGAGACGAACGCCAAGCGCTCGCCGTCCGCGGAGAAGGCGGGATGCCGATGGTTGCCGAACGTACGCGTCACCCGCCGGTACTCGCCCGGCGCCGTGAACAAGTAGATGCTGGCCAGTTCCTCGCCGTCCACTCGGCCGCTAACAGCGATCACGCTGCCGTCGGGCGAGAACGTGGGCGCGCCAGCGAAGTTGCGGTCCATGACGGAGCCCTGCCCAGCGAAGGCGGCGAACGGCTCGGCGCTCCAGGCCTGCGGTGGAGGGGCCGAAGCCCCTCCTTCCGCGCCCGAACCAGGAACGTCCGCCACCATCAGCTGCAACGTCATGGCCTGCGGGTCCGCTACCCGGTAGTACGCCACCTGACCTCGGCTCGACCAACTCGCCGGCCCAGGCCCGCGCCGTAGCAGCGCGTCGCTGGTAATGACCGGGTCCTTCAGGAAGGCGTCCTCACGCCAAGGCGCTACTTCGGTCAAGCTCACTGAACTTCCACGTCCCGCAGGTCGATCACCTCGTCGGGGCGCGGCTCCCACTGCGCCAGGCGCTGGCTCACACCGTAGTTGTCGTACTGGCGGTACAGGAAGATCCAGGGCGCTCCCTCGAAGGCCATGGCCTGAAGCTGGTCGACCTTGGCCTTGCGCTCGACATC
>JBBAFX010000246.1:0-3515 GCA_041655195.1 Trueperaceae bacterium | reverse complement strand
GGCTTCCATGGCCTCGTCCTTCTCCGGCACGCTCATGCGTCCGTGCAGCATGCCGATGCGCGCCGCCTCGGGCAGCATCTGGCGCAGGTCCTCCACCAGCCGGGTGGCGGCCAGCACCTCGTCGAGCGCCTCGCTCTCCTCTATCAGCGGCGTGACCACGTACACTTGGCGCCCTTCACGGATCTGCTGCCACGCGAAACGGTAGACGTCGAGGCGCTTGTTGGCGCTCACCAGTGAGGTCTTCACCGGTTTCCTGCCCGGCGGTAGCCCTTTGATGACCGTCAGCTCCAGGTCGCCGTAGGTGGTCAATGCCAACGAGCGCGGTATGGGCGTGGCGCTCATGACGAGCACGTCCGGGCTGCTCTTCAGCAGGCCGCGGCGCTGGGTCACGCCGAAGCGGTGCTCCTCGTCTATGACCGCCAGGCCAAGATCGCGGAACTCGACCCCCTCCTGGATGAGGGCGTGCGTGCCCACCGCCAGGTCAGCCTCGCCAGATAGCAGGCGCGCCCGGGCCGTGCGGCGGTCGCCGGCGGTCATCGAGCCGGTCAGCAGCTCCGTCTTCACGCCTAACGGAAAGAGGTAACGCTGCAGGTTCACCAGGTGCTGGCGGGCGAGGATCTCGGTGGGGGCCATGAGCGCAGCTTGCGCCCCGTTGCGTACGGCCACGTGTATGGCCGCGGCGGCCACCGCCGTCTTGCCGGAACCCACGTCGCCCTGCAGCAGGCGCGCCATCTGCATGGGCGCCTGCATGTCGGTCAGGATCTCCTGCAGAGCGGCGCGCTGCCCGCCGGTGAGCTCGAAGGGCAAGGAAGCGAAGAACGCCTGCAGGTCCTCGTCTGTAACGCGGAAAACTCGCCCCAGGCGGTTCGGGTCGCGGCTGCGCAGGACCGCCAGTTCGAAGAAGAGAAAGTCGTCGAACTTCAGGCGCCTGATCGCGGTCTGCAGCTCCTCCTCCGACTCTGGGAAGTGCGCCTGCCGCACCGCCCGGTCCAGCGACACCAGGTCGTAGCGCTCCAGCAGCGAGCGTTGCAAGTGATCAGGTATGGGCCCGAGCGCGTCCAGCAAGCGGCGCGCGGCGCGGCGCAGGTACGCCTGACTGAGACCCTGGGTGGTGGGGTAAATGCCCACGATGCGGTTGAAGGAGAGCGACTCGCTGTCGTCGTCGACCTCGAATCCCTGCACCATGATCTCGGCGCTGCGGCCGGCGCGCTTGACCTTGCCGTTCAGGATGAGGTTGAGGCCCGGATAGATCTGCTTCTCGAGCCAGGGCTGGTTGAACCAGACGGCCGTGACCTTAGTGCCGTCGCCGCCCCTGATGCTGGCGCGCATTAGGTGCATGCCGCGGCGGCTGCGCGAACCCACGCGGCTCATGACCTGACCGCTGATGGTGGCGGTCTCGCCGTCCACCAGTGCGGCGTAGTCGGGCAGGGCGCGCCTGTCCTCGTAGCGGCGGGGCAGGTGGTCGAGCAGTTGCCTGTAAGTGCTGATGCCGACCTCGCCGAGCTTCTTGGCGGCCTGGGCGCCTAGATCTACGGCGCGAGTTTCGAGCCCTGCGTCCAGGTCGAGCGGGCGGTCCACCCGGCCAGTCTACCGTCCGTACCAGCGGGAAGGCCGCCCGCGCGCCACCGGCGTGATTAAGTAGTGGTGAAGTACACGACCTGTTCACGGTTGCGGCAGCGCGCCTGACGCGCTTATGCTCGGTGGGTCCGACCAACGTGCCGCGTGCACGAGCCTGTAATAGCAACCTTTAGGAGAGAAGCATGAAGCGAATCGTCTCAGCCCTACTCGCTCTTGCCGTGGTGGCGCTGTTCGGCGCGGCCATGGCTCAGGACCTCGGCGGCCGCACCATCATCGTCGGCTCCGACACCACTTACCCGCCGTTCGAGACCGTCGATCAGAACGGCGAAATCGTCGGCTTCGACGTCGACGTCGTGAAGGCCATCTGCGAGCGCATCAACTGCGTAGCGCAGTTCCAGACCACCGCTTGGGACGGCATCTTCGCCGCCATGGCCAACGGCGAGTTCGACATGATCGCCTCCGGTATCTCCATCACGCCGGACCGCGCCCAGGTAGTCGAGTTCACCGACCCGTACCACTCCGTCACCCAGGCGCTGGCCGTGAGCACCGAGAACTCCGACCTCACCTTCGATGACTTCGTGAACGGCGACCTCATCATCGGCACGCAGAACGGCACCACCAACGCCATCTTCGCCGAAGAAGTTGTTGGCCGCGACCGCGTCCAGATCTACGACGACTTCAACGCCGCCATCCTCGCGCTCATCAACGGCGACGTCGACGGCGTCATGATCGACGACACCTCCGCCGACGCCTTCGCCGAGAGCTACGCGGGCGAGGTCGTGGTGGGCATCCGCGGGCTGCCCGCCGGCGATGACCTCGGCTTCGCTGTGCAGCCGGGCGACGAACTGGTCGACGCCCTCAACGCGGGCCTGGCCGCCATCAAGGCCGACGGCACGCTCGAGGCGCTCGTCGTCAAGTGGTTCAGCGAACCCATGGACGATTGAGTAGAAGGAACCGCTAAGTAACGTGCAGGACCGCCACGAAACAGCTGTACTAGGCCGGGGGCTCATGTGAGCTCCCGGCCCCGCAGCCCCCGTCGCGGCGGTCCTCTCCGCAACATCCGGCCCAGTTATCTGATCCTCCTGACGGCGCTTCCGTTCGTCGTCTACCTATTCGTTTCCAACACTCGTTATCAGGCCGCGCTGCAGTTCCTGCTGCCCGGCATCGGCACCACCGCGCTCGTGGCGGTGGTCGCTTACGTTGCGGCCTCCGCGCTCGGCCTTATCCTCGCCGGGCTGCAGATGCTGAAGATGGGCGACAACACGGTCAGGAACTTCCTGATCGGCAGCCTCGTGCTGGCAGCTGGCGCGGCCTTCCTGTTCACAAGACCCCACCTCGAGTACAGCCTCGTGGGCGAGGGCGGCGGCCGCGTGGCCATCATCCAGGGCACACCCGCGTCCGCCAGCGAACGCGTGCGCGCCGGCGACTACGAGGGCTCCGTCGGCGCCATGCAGGTGCGCGCGGTGGTCGACACGGCCGCAGCGCTGGAGCGCATCGAATCCGGCGTGGTCAGCGCCGCGTTCGTACCGACCGCCGAGGTGCCACCGGGCCTGCCCGTCATCTACGAGACTTCGTTCCTCTCGCCCAGCCTGCAGCGGCCCGCCATGCTACTGGCGGTGCTGGGCTTCTTCGGGTTGGCGCTCACGTTCGCTTCCTCGCAGAGCGGTAGTCACCCGCTGCGCCTGGTGGCGGAGTTGTACGTAGACGTACTGCGCGGCATACCAATGCTGGTGGTCATCCTCTACGTGGGTTTCCCCCTACAGGGCGCCATACGCGACGCCACGGGCGGCTTCATAGACATGTCGCGCCTTACGCGCGGCATCGTGGGTATCTCGCTCGGGTACGCCGCTTACATGGCCGAGATCTTCCGGGCCGGCATCGAGGCCATCGGCAAGGGTCAGACGGAAGCGGCGCGCAGCCTGGGACTCTCCAACTGG
>JBBAFX010000245.1:0-3568 GCA_041655195.1 Trueperaceae bacterium | reverse complement strand
CCTGCAGGTGTACGAAGGCACGCTGCTGTTCGTGTCGCACGACCGCAGATTCCTAGACGCCCTCGCGCAGAACGTGTGGGAGGTCGATAGCGGCAAGTTCACCCAGTACGGCGGCGACTGGGGTTACTACCAGCGCAGCAAGGAGAGGGAGCGGCAGTCCGCAAATGGCGGGCAGAACGGTCGGTCTACCGCGGTGAGTGGCGGCGGAAGCGGCGCGTCCAGCATGTCCAGCCCAACGGCGGCGCAAGCAGCCACGCGCAGCGGCCCCAGCAGATGGCAGCTGGAACGCCGGCTTGAGGCCCTCGAAGCCGAGATCGAGGCGGCCGAAGCGGGCCTCGATGAGGTGGTGCAACAGCTAGCGTCGCCTGGAACGGTGACCCCGAACATGCTGGTAGCGGCCGACGCGGCCGGTGACGGCGTGATTAGCACCGGGGCCCCCAACGGTCCTCCCCCTACACAGGCCGAGATACTGGCAGCCTTAGGTCAGAAGCATGCGAAGCTCGAGGAAGAGTTACTGGCACTCATGGAGGAGTGGCACGACGTCACCGACCGCCTAAGCGCCGCGTAGGCGTGAGGCAGGTCTTTCCGCGGGCTACGAACGTGCCCGCCTGAGGAGGCAACAGATGCAGAGGGTCCGCTACCGCAGTTTCGACGGCGTCCATTGGGGCGAACTCGAAGGGGGCATGGTGCACCAGCTCACCGGCATGCTCGGCCGGGCGGGCGGTCACCGCGTACCGCTCAGCGACGTGGCGTTGCTGCCGCCCTGCGAACCCTCCGTCATAGGCTGCGTGGGCCGCAACTACGCGGACCACATCCGCGAGATGGGTAACGACACCGCCGGGCTCCCCACCGAGCCGGGCCTGTTCCTCAAGGGGCTCAACACCCTGTCGGGCGCCGGCGACGACGTGCCGTACCCGAGTTGGACCAACGACCTGCAGTACGAAGGCGAACTGGCGGTGGTCATAGCCCGCGAGATGCGTAACGTGGCGCCGGAAGACGCCCTCGAACACGTGCTGGGCTACACCTGCGCGCTCGATGTCACGGCTCGCGACAAGCAGCGCGCCGACCTGCAGTGGGTGCGCGGCAAGTCGGCGGACGGCTTCTGCCCGGTAGGCCCGTGGCTAGAGACCGACCTGGACGTCGGCAACCTGCGATTACGGACCCTAGTCAACGGCGAAGTGAAGCAGGACGGCAACACGCGCGACATGATCTTCCCGGTACCCGAGCTGCTCTCGTACATCAGCGGCATCATCACGCTGCAGCCAGGCGACGTTGTGCTGACCGGCACACCCGAAGGCGTGGGCCCGCTGCGGCCGGGCGACACGGTCGAGGTCGAGATCGAGGGCGTAGGCACGCTAACCAACCAGGTGGCGCAGAAGGCGCAGCCGTGAGCAAGGGCGTGGTGCCGCCCGATTACCCCAGGGTGAGGGACTTAGGCGGCGGGGTGCTGCAGATAGACACCGGGCACGTAGGCAACCCCGGCACCATCGGCGTGTTCGCGTTCCGGCTGCCGCGCGGCGGTTTCGCGCTGGTGGAGAGCGGGCCCGGCTCCACACAGGCAGCTGTGGAACACGGCCTAGAGCAGGCCGGCTTGGACCCCGCCGAGCTGCGCTACCTGTTACTTACCCACATACACTTAGATCACGGCGCCGCGGCGGGTGGGCTGCTCGCCAACTCCGCCGACGCCCAGCTGGTGGTGCACGAGGTCGGGGCGCCGCACATGGTCGACCCCAGTCGGCTCATGAACAGCGCCGAGCGCGTGTACGGCGACATGCTGGAGCCCCTCTGGGGCCGTATGCAAGCGGTCGACCAGAACCGGGTCACGGCCGTGGCGGGCGAAGAGGTCATCGACCTGGGTGGTCGCAAGGTCACGGTGCTGGCCACACCGGGGCACGCATCGCACCACGTGTCGTACCTGCTGGATGACGGCACGCTCTTCACCGGCGACAGCGCCGGAGTGCGCCTCAGCGGCGCCCAGGTCGTCAGGCCGGCGTTGCCGCCGCCCGACCTGAACCTGGAAGTGTGGGAGGACAGCGTGGCGCGCATGCTGACGGCCGAACCTGAACGGCTCATCCTCACCCACTTCGGGCCAATCGATGGCCGCGCAGCTGCCGACGAGCACCTGCAGCAGGTGGTACAGCGCAACCGGCACTGGAGCGAGCACATCCTGGCGGGCTTACGCGCAGGCGAGACCGACGCCGAGCTGACCGAGCGCATGCAGCGACTCGAGGACCAGGAACTGGCCGAAGCTCACGTGCTGCCAGGTATTCGGCAGCGTTACAAGGTGACCTCCGACGCCGCCATGACCGTCACGGGCGTCAAGCGCTACCTCACCAAGAGCGGCATCTACCAGCCCGAGTAAGGTGTCGGAACGGACCACGGCGCGGCCAGCGGCCTGCGGTACACTAGGCGCCATGCGCCGCTATCACCTAGCTGCCCCGCGTGTGGCACACGCTTCCGCCCGCCGCGCCGCGTCGGCTTACCGCATCACGTTCACGCCGGCCGTTAAGCTGCTGGCCGCCTCGCTGCTCCTGTTCCTGGCCGCCTGCGCCCCCACCGCGGAGAGCCCGCGGGTAGACGTGGAGCAACTCTCCGAACCCATCAGCTTCTACCCGTTCCAGGCCGGCGCTCACTGGGAGTACCTCCCGGACGGCGCGCGCCTCTCCGACCCGTCGACCGTGGTGAGGGTAGAGGGCCCCACCGTCGTGGCCGGCGAAGTGTGGGTGGCGTGGCACGCGCGGGGGCGCGGCCTCGACCAGATGAGTTACCGCGATAACCGCCCCAGCGGCGTGTTCCTGTTGCGCGAGGACCGGCTCGGCACCACCTTCACCTTCAACCCACCCCTGCAGGAGTACCCGCCCTCCGCGCAACTCCGCGTGGGCGCCAACTGGTCCGGCAGCACCACCGTGCAGCTCAGCGCCGACAACGGCCGCCAGCAACGCACGCTGGAAGTCGATTACGTTTACACCGTCGTCGACCGCCGCCCCGTCACCACGCCGGCAGGGCAGTTCGACGTCTTCGTCATCGACTTCACCAGCCGCACCTTCGACGAGGAGGGCAACATCACCGAGGAGCTCACGCAGCAGACGTGGTTCTCGCCCTTCGTGGGCGAGGTTCGTACCCGCAACGGTCACCTGCTAGTGAGCAGCAACGTCATCAGTTCCGACACAGCCGACACGCCATGACCCCGCCGGCCACCAGCCTCCTGCAAGGCATCAGCCAGCCTGAGGACGTCAAGCGGCTGAAGCGTGAGCAACTACCCGACTTAGCCGAGGAGCTCCGCAGCGAGATAATCCGCGCCTGCTCAGTGGCGGGCGGGCACCTGGCATCTAGCCTCGGCGCTGTGGAACTCACCGTGGCGCTGCATTACCTGTTCAATTCGAGCCAGGACCGCATCGTGTGGGACGTCGGGCACCAGACTTACGGCCACAAGATCCTCACCGGCCGTAAGGACCGCATAGACACCATCCGCATGGCTGGGGGCCTGGCGGGCTTCACCGCCACCAGCGAGTCCGAACACGACGCGTTGACCGTGGGGCACGCCTCCACTAGCCTGGCGGCTGCTTTG
>JBBAFX010000244.1:0-3598 GCA_041655195.1 Trueperaceae bacterium | reverse complement strand
GATCGTGCACGCAACGCAGTTCTTCGAGTTCGTAAAGGCCATAGCCGGCGCCGCCACGGATGGCAACACGGTGCGCCTGGCGCCGGTGCTCATCCAACCCATGGCCTCCGACGATGTGGCGAAAGCCGTGGGCCGCACCGCGGTGAGCGAACCCGCGAACGGCGTACGCGAGTACGCGGGGCCCGAGGAGTTCCGCCTCGACGACCTCGTGCGGCGCGCCCTAAGCGCACGCAAGGATCCGCGGGAGGTCGTTGCGGACGGGAGCGCTAAGTACTTCAACGCGGACCTGGGCGAACGCACGCTCTTACCGGAACCCGGCGCGTACAAGTTCGAGACCAGGTTCGAGGATTGGCTGGGTTCGCTGCCGGCCTGAACCCCATCCGTTCACAGCCCTATCCAGGACTACGAACAACGCCGTGCGCAGCGGGAGTGCCCGCTGCGCACGGTCATTTACATGGCGAGGTTCCGATTCCGCGGCTTAGGGCTTGGTTACCGGCTCCGCTGCCCTGAACTCCCCCGGCCCGAACGTCGCCTTGCGTCCCTGGCCGATCTGCTCGTAAGTGCTGCGCCCGTAGTAAACGGCGCTAGGCACGCGGCTCGAATCCTGGATCAGTCGCTCGTCGAACGCTTCCGGATCGTGGTGAACAGCCACCACTTCGCCCACCAGCCAGTCGTGGTCACCGGTCTCGTGCACGGCGGTCACGCGGCACTCGTACGCCAGGTAGGCGTCCTGCAGGATGGGCACGTTCAGCGCGGCGCCTGGCTTGGTCTCCAGCGAGAAGCGCGCGAACTTGTCCGTGCCGCCATTGCGGCTGGTGGCGCCCACTGCGGCCACGGTGCGGGCGTGGTCGAACGGCAGGAAATGCAGAGCGAACACGCCGGACTCCACCACCAGGCGGTGCGTGTAGCGGTCGCGGCCCAGAGCCACGCCGTACAGCGGCGGCTGGGCGGAGAGCGCCGCGTGCCAGCCAGCGGCCATGACGTTGCGGTCATCACCGAGCTGCGCGGTAACGACGGAAACGACGCCGGGGTAGTAACCGAAGAAGCGTTCAGTGGGCGCGCTCACCTGTAGCGCGCGGCGGGCCTGGGCGACGGGGGAGGTCGGAGCAGACATGGAGCGGAGTCTAACCACGTTCCGACGTGTTGACGGTCGCGCCGGCGGGCCGTGAACGTGTGAGGAACGGGTCTGCCCACTCCTGCCACTTCTTGGGTCATGCTTGTGTGCGTGAAAGAAACGTACCTCGACCGACAAGCCCGCCTGCGCGCCACCCTCACCGAAGTGGGTGTGGACGTGGCCATGATCCCGCCCTCGGGCGACCTTACCTACCTGACCGGCCTGCAGATGCACCTCTCGGAGCGGCTCACGCTACTCGTGCTACCCGCTGTGGGTGAACCCGTGCTGGTGCTGCCGGCCTTCGAAGCGAGCCGCGTGCCAGCGTGGCTGAGCACCGCCACCTGGACTGAGGACCAGGATCCGCTACCCGTGCTGTTAGCGCAGTTGGGCGCAGGTGTCCGGACGGTAGCGTTCGGGGAACGCGTGGCGGCCGGCGAGTTGCTTGGGGTGGTTAAGGCGCGCCCCGACCTTGAGCCGCTGGCTCTGGAGCGCGTAACGGGCGGCGTGCGCGCCGTGAAAAGTGCCGCGGAGGTAAGCGCGCTGCGCGGCGCAGCGGCCGCCACCGACCGAGCCTTCGCTGCGCTGCTCGAGCAGCCCATGGAAGGGGTCACGGAGCGCGAGCTCTCGGGCCGCCTGGCCGCCGCTCTCCGGGGTGAGGGCCTCGAGGACGTGTTCGCCACCTGCGCCTCAGGACCCAACGCGGCGTACCCGCACCACACCCCCGGCGACCGCGTGGTGCAGCGCGGCGACGGCGTGCTGTTCGACTTCGGTGGGCGCTACGGCGGGTACCTGTCGGACGTCACACGCACCGTGGCGGTCGGGCATGCGCCGGCCAAGCTGGTGCAGGTGCACGCGGCGGTGGCGGCGGCCCATACGGCAGGACTGAATGCACTGCGGCCCGGCGTGCGCCTCGGCGACGTGGACGCCGCCGCGCGGTCCTCCCTAACGGCCGCCGGACTAGCCGAGTACTTCACGCACCGACTCGGGCACGGCCTCGGGCTCGAGATCCACGAGCCCCCATACCTCACCGGAGGTAACGACCAGGTTGCTGTGGCGGGCAACGTGGTCACCGTGGAGCCGGGCGTGTACATAACCGGTGAGCTAGGCGTGCGCATCGAGGACGACGTGCTGGTCACGGAGGATGGCTGTGAGCTCCTCACCCACGCCCCGCGTGAACTACTGGTGGTGGACTGACGCACCGGCCACTAGCGAACCCGGCCGGATGAAAGAGCTCCCCGCTGGCGGCCGTGCCAGCGGGGAGCTCTCGTTAGTCGGGTTTTACAGCCAAGCAGCGCTGGGCCGCGTGGGCTCAGTCGCGCCCGACCAGGTGGAGGTTCTGGTAAGTGACCGAGGAGTGCGGGTGCGCCGCCCAACCGGTGATGTCGGAGCGGTAGAGGGCCACCTCTTCGATGTAGTTCACGAAGGCGTAAGGCACCTCCTCGCCGATGATGCGCTGGATCTCCTGGTAGATGGTCACGCTCTCGGCGGAGTCGGGAGCCACGGACTGCCCGAGCAGAGCGAGCTCATCCACGCGCGGGTGCGACCAGTTCACGTACACGTTGGCGGAGCCGCCGCTGGTGAACTGGCGGAAGATGGAGCGGTCCGGGTCGAGCTGGCCGTTCCAGGCGTAGACCATGATGTCGTAGTCGTTGGTCTGCGTGAAGCGCGTGTAGACGGTGCTGGACTCCTCGTGCTGCACGGAGGCGTTTATCCCCACGTTCTGCAGTTCGAAGAGGAGGATCTCGGCGATCTGCGTGCGGGCGGGGGCGGGGTCGGAGTAGATGCGCACGGAGAAGCCACCGTCAGGGTAGCCGGCCTCGGCGAGAAGTTCCTTGGCGCGCTCCGGGTCGTAAGGGTAGCGGGCGATGTCGGGCTCGAACCACGGCATGTCGGGCAGCAGCATGCTGATGCCCACCTGGCCCACGCCTTCCAGAACGCGCTCCACGATGCCCTCGCGGGGAATCAGGTGAGCGATGGCCTGGCGCACGCGTACGTCGCCGAGCGGTTCGGAGAGGGTGTTGAAACCAACAAAGTTGTAGGACGGCGCCGGCACGCGGTCAACGCCGATGCGGGGGTCGGACTCCAGGCGGGCGAGTTCGCCGCCCAGGGGGCCGCCCTGGTACATGTCGACCTGGCCGGCTTCGAGGGCGAGAAGGCGCGTGCCGTCCTCGGGGATGGGCCTGAAGGAGACCTCGTCCACGCGGGCGCGGCCGCCCCAGTAGTCCTCGAACGCCACGAGGTCGAGCGACTCGTCGCGCACCCACGAGGCGAGCTTGAACGGCCCGGTGCCCGACGGGTTCACTACGAAGTCAGCGTTGTCGCCAAGGTCGGCGGGCACGATCGGCATGCGCGCGATGTTGTTGAGGAGGAACGCGTTCGGGCGCCGCAGCTGGAACACCACCGTCAGAGGGTCCGGCGCGCTCATGCTCTCGATGTCGGTGTAGAGCGCGCGGTTGGTGGAGCCGTTGTTCTCGTTAAGCACCC
>JBBAFX010000243.1:0-3606 GCA_041655195.1 Trueperaceae bacterium | reverse complement strand
TGGCGCGGCAACCGTTGGCGCGGAACCTTCTGGCGCCAACCCTAGCCACGGGCAATCGCGCGACGTACACGAACACACCACTCGTACTACGGACGCAGGTGCCGCGAGCCTCCAACGCCAGACCCCACCTCGGCTGCGATTCCGCCCGGCGCCCGACCTGCTGCTCAGCTTCACGGCCGGGCTGGCGCTGCTCATCGGCTTCGTTGTGGAGCGCACCGGCCAGCCCATGTTCGCGTGGCTGCCGTTCTACCTAGCGGCGTACGCGGCGGGCGGCTGGCACGCCACCAACCACGCCGTTCGGGCTGCCGCCAAGGGCCGGTTCGATATCGACATCCTCATGGTCACCGCCGCGCTCGGCGCCGGCGCGATCGGCGCGTGGGCCGAAGGCGCACTGCTACTCTTCCTCTTCAGCCTGGGCCATGCCCTCGAGCGTCTGGCCATGGACCGCGCCCGCAACGCCATCCGCGCTTTGGCCGACCTCACCCCTAAGGTTGCGCGTGTGGTGCGCGCAGGTACCGAGGTCGAGGTGCCCGTGGCCGACCTGGGCATCGGCGAGCGGGTGATAGTGCGGCCCGGCGAACGCATCCCAGCCGATGGCCAAGTGGTGGCCGGCGCCAGCATGGTCGACCAGGCGCCCATAACCGGCGAGAGCGTGCCCGTGCTGAAGGAGCCCGGGCAGGAGGCGTTCGCCGGCACCATCAACGGGGCGGGCGCCCTGGAACTCGTCACCACGAAGGGGCCCGAGGACACCACGCTGGCGCGGGTCGTGAAGGCCGTGGAGTCCGCACAGAGCGCCAAAGCGCCCAGCCACCGCTTCACGGACAGGTTCCAGCGGATCCTCACCCCGGTCATCCTCGTGGCCACCGCCCTGGTCATAGCGGTCCCTCCCCTCTTCGGGGTCGAGTTCTCTACCAGCTTCATGCGCGCCATGACGCTGCTGGTGGCTGCCAGCCCGTGCGCGCTGGCGCTGGCCACGCCGTCCGCGGTGCTCGCGGGCATAGCCCGAGCGGCCCGCAGCGGCGTGCTCATCAAGGGCGGCGCGCACCTCGAGAACGCCGGCACGGCCCAGGTGGTCGTGTTCGACAAGACGGGCACGCTCACTCGCGGGCGACCGAGCGTCACCGACGTCGTTACCGCCGGCAACCGCAGCGAGGACGAACTACTGGCTCTGGCCGCCGCCGTCGAGTCGCGCAGCAGTCACCCGCTAGCCGCCGCCGTGCTGGAACACGCGGAACTCCGCGGACTCCCGGCGCTGCACGAAGCAGGCGCTGGCGCGGTAGCGGCATTCGAGGAAACGGTGGGGCACGGCGCCGACGCCATAGTTGGCGGCACACGCGTGCTGGTGGGCAACCGCAAGCTCATGCAAAGAGCCGGCACCGGGCTACCCGACCACCTGGAGGTTGCGGCGCAACGCCTGGAGGCCGACGGCAAGACGGTCATGTTCGTAGCTACCGGCAGCATCCAAGGCAGCGGCGCTCCGCAAGCTGTGGGACTGATAGCCGTGCGCGACCAGCCCAGACCCGAAGCCGCGGCCACCGTAGCAGCCCTCAAGGAGCTTGGGGTGCGGCACGTGGTCATGCTGTCTGGCGACAACCGGCGCGTGGCCGAGGCGCTAGGACGCGAGCTCGGCATAGATGAGGTCCGCGCCGAGCTCCTTCCCGAGGAGAAGGCCGCCGCTGTGCAGGTGCTCAGGCAGTCGCACGGCACGGTGGTCATGGTGGGCGACGGCATAAACGACGCCCCGGCCCTGGCCGCGGCCGACGTGGGCGTAGCCATGGGCGGCGCAGGCAGCGACGTAGCGCTAGAAACCGCCGACATAGCGCTCATGGCCGACGACCTCTCGCGCCTCCCGTACGCCGTGGCCCTCTCCCGCGCTAGCCGCCGCATGATCGTGCAGAACCTGGTCATCAGCCTGGCGGTCATCGCCCTGCTCGTGCCCAGCTCACTCGCGGGCCTGGCCACCATAGGCATCGTGGTGGTCCTGCACGAGACAAGCACGATCGTGGTGGTGCTGAACGCGCTGCGCCTGCTCTCCTACCGGGGGCCTAAGCAACTGCTGGCAGCGACCGCCTGAGAAGCACGCGCCGCCGGGACGAACGCCCCTGTTGCCAAGTGACGCCGCCGCTTAGCATTTAAGTGGTTCAGGGAGCGCAGCTCGGAAGGCGCAATCCCTGCAACGAAGCCCCCAGGACGCGAGCTAAAAGCCGCGCTAGACCAGGGGGCTTATCTTTGGCCCCCCACATCGTTAACCTGGAGAGTACGGCGTTCACGCGTCACATGGTTCAGATCGCACCTACCTCCACCAGCGCGCGCCGAACGTGCTCCTCCACCCGCTCCCGCACGGTCTCAGCACGCAGTCCTGCCAGGCCGAACTCCCGCCACGGCTCGTGCACGTCGGCCGCCGGCGCGGCCACGTCGAAGACCGCCTCCAGGTCCCACACCGGGTCGTAATCGAAGCCGCCCCGCACGGCGCGGTACTCGCGCAGGAACAGCTCGGCGGCGGCAGGACCCTTCATCTTCACGAGGTCGATCCGGCAGTGCGATACGTCCGCCTCAGCGGGCCCCAAGCAGGCGTTGACCCAGTCCACGACCCCTGTGACGCGCAACCCACTTCCGTCACCCCCGAAGAGCAGGTTCATGGCGTGGTAATCGCGGTGCAAGAACGTCTCCGCAACCACTGGCGGGCGCCAGCGCCGGTACGCCTCCACCGCCGCCTCCCACAACGCCCTGTCGGCCGCGTAGGCAGGAACCGTTACGTTCTCGGCAGCTACCCAGCTGCGGTAACGCCAGCCGAACGACGGAACGGGGTGAGCATGTATGGCGGCTAGCGTCTCGGCCAGCACGCGCACCCAGCGCCCTTCGTCGGTAGGCGTTAGCTCCACGCGCCCGGGCAGGTGGGTCATGAGCACCGCCGGCGCCCCGAAGCCGGCGGGGTCGTCGGGCCCTTCGGGCGAGGGACCAGGCAGGAAGCCCATCGGCTGAGGCACGGCCACTCCGCTACCCGCCGCGGCGCCTAGCGCGGCCACCTCGTGCCGGGCCAGGTCCGGTTCAGCGGCCAGCCACTCTTGGAGGGTGAAGAGGCGCAGAAGGAAACGCTGGCCGCTGGCGCCAAGCGGACCCTCCACCAGGTACAGCGTGGAGGAGGTAGCGCCCCGCATCTCGGTCAGGCGCAGCGAACCGGCCTGCAGGCCCGTGGCTTGGGCTAACCACTCGCGCCCGGGCTGGGTCAGTAAGAGCGTCCACTCGGTTCCCGGGGCGGTCATTGCCTCACGGTACGATGCCGCATGTACCAACCGCCTCTCAACCGCGAAGACCGGCCCGAGGTCATGCACCAGCTGATCCGCGAGCAGCCGCTGGGGCTGCTCATCAGCGCGGGCGGTCAGGGCCTACTCGCGAACCCCATACCGTTCGTGCTGCATGCCGACGCTGAGAGCCCCGCCGTCCTAGAGTGCCACCTGGCGATAGCCAACCCGCAATGGCGCGACCTGGCCGACGGCGCTGAAGCGCTCGTCGTGTTCCAGGGCCCGCAGGCGTACGTGACGCCCTCCTGGTACCCCGCCAAACGCGAGCACGGTAAGACGGTGCCCACCTGGAACTACGTGGTGG
>JBBAFX010000242.1:0-3609 GCA_041655195.1 Trueperaceae bacterium | reverse complement strand
TCCAGGGTCTCGGCGACGCCGGTAAGTTCCACACCGACAAGGCCATCGCTTACGGCACCAACGTGGTGGGCGCCGTGCGGCCCGGCAAGGGCGGCCAGTCGGTGCGCTTCGAGGGCGAAACCGACCATTCCGGCGTGCCCGGCCGCCCCGACACCTACCAGGTCGACGTGCCGAGCTTCAACACCGTCCGCGAGGCGGTGGAAGCCACCGGCGCCAACGCCACGGTGGTGTTCGTGCCGCCGCCCTTCGCTGCCGACGCCATCATGGAAGCGGCCGAAGCGGGCATACCGCTCATCATCACCATCACCGAAGGCATCCCCATCAACGACATGGTGCGGGTCAAGGAGTACCTCGAGGGCCGTGACGTGCGCCTGGTGGGCCCCAACTGCCCCGGCGTCATCACCCCGCACGAGTGCAAGATCGGCATCATGCCCGGCTACATCCACCAAGCGGGCCGCATCGGCGTCGTGAGCCGCTCCGGCACCCTCACTTACGAAGCCGTGAAGCAGCTGACCGATAACGGCCTGGGTCAGACCAGTGCCGTGGGCATCGGCGGCGACCCCGTGAACGGCACCAACTTCGTGGACGTGCTGAAGCTCTTCAACGACGACCCCGCCACCGAGGGCGTCATCATGATCGGCGAGATCGGCGGCAGTGCCGAGGAAGAAGCCGCCGCTTGGATCAAGGCCAACATGAAGAAGCCGGTGGCTTCCTTCATCGCCGGCACCACCGCCCCTCCGGGCAAGCGCATGGGGCACGCGGGCGCCATCATCTCGGGTGGTCAGGGTACCGCCGCCGAGAAGATCGCCGCCCTGGAAGGCGCCGGCGTGGTGGTGGCCACCACCCCGTCCGACATGGGCAGCGCCATGCTGGAAGCCATGAAGCGGGCCGGCAAGGCGTAACTCACGCGTGACGGAAGCCTTAGGCGCCGCGGGCACTACTAGTAACAGCAGGGGCGAACGGCCTTACAGGGGCCGCTTCGCCCCTTCCCCATCCGGCTGGCTACACCTCGGCAACGCCCGCACCGCGCTCGTAGCGTGGCTGCGGGCGCGCGCTAGTGGCGGCAGCTTCATCATGCGCGTCGAGGACCTAGACGGCCCCCGCACCCGCCCCGAAGCGGTGCTCGGCAACCTGGACGAACTCCGCTGGTTGGGCCTGGACTGGGACGAGGGCCCCGACGTTGGGGGCCCACACGCCCCGTACCTACAGAGCCAACGCACGCACTTGTACGAAGCAGCGTTAGCGCGCCTGCAGGCCGCAGGGCGCACCTTCGACTGCTACCTGTCGCGCAAGGACTTAGCGGAAGTAGCGTCGGCGCCGAACGGGCCGGAGGCGCACGGCAACGCGTACGGTCCCGCCGAACGCCGCGCCAACGAGCGCCTGGCGCCCGCCAAGCGCGCCGCGGGCCGGCCCGCCAGCGTGCGCTTCGCAGCGCCGACCCGGGTGGTGCGCTTCCAGGACGCCCTGGCGGGTCCGCAGGCCGTGGCCGTGCACGAAACGCTAGGTGACTTCGTGGTCAGGCGCGCCGACGGCCTCTTCGCCTACCAGCTAGCGGTGGTCGTCGACGACGCCGCCATGGGCATCACCGAGGTCGTGCGCGGCGCGGACCTGGTAGAGAGCACCGCCGCGCAACTGCTCCTCTACGAGGCGCTCGAACTGAACCCGCCGACTTTCGCGCACGTGCCCCTCATGCTGGACGCGTCCGGTGAGCGTCTCGCCAAGCGCCGCGGGTCGGAAACGCTCTTCGAGCTGCGCGCCAGCGGTGCTCAGCCGGAAGCGCTGGTAGGCGCGCTGGCTCACAGCCTCGAGCTGATCCCCGCCAACGAGCCTCTCTCCACCACCGAGCTGCTTAGCGTGTACGAGCGCCGACCGTAACTATCAGCACCTTGAGCCGCGGCAGCCGCGCGGCGTAGACTCCGCCATGCGACCCAGGCCACGTGTCAGGACCAGCCGCGCTTTCAAGCGCCGGCATCAGCGCTGGTGGCGCCACTAATCGCCTGCTAACAGCCAGCTAGCCTGTCGCCAGTTCGCGAGCCGCATGCACCACAAACCTCGGCCGAGCGCCGTTACCGGCGCGGCGAACGCCCCCTGACCGACCCGGGCCGCTAGCGCCCGAGTACACCCCCTGGAGCACAGATGGAGTTCCCCTTACCCGACGAGCGTGGACGTTTCGGCCCTTACGGCGGACGTTACGTGCCCGAGACCCTCATACCCGCCCTCAACGAACTGCTGGCCGCCTACACGGTGGCGCGCGCGGACGACGAGTTCATGAGCGAGTACCGCCGCGTGCTGAGCGAGTACGTGGGGCGCCCCAGCCTGCTGTACCACGCCCGTAACCTCACGGCGGAGCTGGGCGGCGCCCGCGTTTACCTTAAGCGCGAGGACCTTAACCACACCGGCGCCCATAAGGTCACCAACACGGTCGGCCAAGTGCTGTTAGCCAAGCGCATGGGCAAACGGCGCGTGATAGCCGAGACTGGCGCCGGTCAGCACGGCGTGGCCACGGCCACAGCCGCGGCGCTCTTCGGCCTGGAATGCGTGGTGTACATGGGCGCCGAGGACGTCCGCCGCCAGGAGCTGAACGTGTTCCGCATGAAGCTCCTAGGCGCCGAGGTGGTGCCCGTGCAGAGCGGTACGCGCACGCTGAAGGACGCCACCAACGAAGCCATCCGCGACTGGGTCACCAACGTGCGGAGCACCTTTTACGTGCTCGGCTCCGTGGTCGGCCCCCACCCGTACCCCATGCTCGTGCGCGACCTGCAGAGCGTCATCGGTCGCGAGACCATGGAGCAACTGGAGGCAGCGGAGGGCAGGCGCGTGCCCGACGCGGTGGTGGCGTGCGTGGGTGGCGGCAGCAACGCCATCGGCATCTTCGCGCCGTTCGCTTACCTGCCGGCGGAGCAGCGGCCGCGCCTCGTTGGCGTGGAGGCGGGCGGTCACGGCCTGAACTCGGGTCAGCACGCGGCCAGCATCAGCGCCGGCAAACGCGGCGTGCTGCACGGCTCCCTCATGTACCTCCTGTCTGACGACGGCGGGCAGATCTCGCCGCCGCACTCCGTAAGCGCAGGGCTCGACTACCCCGGCGTGGGCCCCGAGCACTCCTACTACCGCGACGCCGGCATAGCCGAGTACGTGGCGATGACCGACGAACAGGCGCTGGCTGCCTTCGAGCGCCTGGCGCGCAGCGAGGGCATCATCCCGGCGCTGGAGAGCGCTCACGCCGTGGCCCACGCCCTGGAGCTGGCGCCCACCATGGCGCCCACGCAGGTGCTGGTAGTGAACCTCTCCGGCCGCGGCGATAAGGACGTAGCCGAGGTTTTGCGGCTGCGCGGAGAGCGCGCATGAGCGGGCGGCTGGAGCGAGCGTTCGCGCAGGCTAAGGCCGAGGGGCGCGCGGCCTTCGTTGCCTTCCTCACGGCGGGTTTCCCGAGCGAGGAGCGGTTCCTGACGGCGGCGCTGGAGGTACTGGAGTACGCCGACGCGCTCGAGATCGGCGTGCCGTTCTCGGACCCGCTGGGCGACGGACCCACCATCCAGCAGGCGGGCGAAGCCGCGCTGCGCAGTGGGATGACCACCGAGCGCGTGCTGGCGCTGGCGCAGGAGCTGCGCG
>JBBAFX010000241.1:0-3627 GCA_041655195.1 Trueperaceae bacterium | reverse complement strand
CCGCGGGCCCGTCGCCACCGCCCGCGCACAAGCACTCGCCCACCCCCGCAACCCCGGCGCCACCATCTACGGCGTGCCCAACAACCAAACCTACTCGCCCGAATGGGTCGCCTGGGCCAACGGCACCGCCGTAAGGGAACTCGACTACCACGACACCTTCCTAGCCGCCGACTACTCCCACCCAGCCGACAACATCCCCGCCATCCTCGCCGTAGCCCAAACCAAAAGCATCGGCGGCCACCAACTCGTGCGCGGCCTCGCCACCGCCTACGAACTCCACGTCGACCTCGTCAAAGGCATCTGCCTCCACGAGCACAAGATCGACCACATCGCCCACCTAGGGCCCGCCGCCGCCGCCGGCATCGGCACCCTCCTAGGGCTAAGCACCGAAATCACCTACCAAGCCATCCAACAGGCGCTGCACACCACCACCACCACCCGCCAGTCCCGCAAAGGCGAAATCTCCAGCTGGAAAGCGTACGCGCCCGCGTTCGCCGGCAAGATGGCCATCGAAGCCGTAGACCGCACCATGCGCGGCGAAGGCGCACCCTCACCCGCCTACGAAGGCGAAGACGGCTTCATCGCCTGGCTCCTCTCCGGACCCGAAGCGCGCTACCACGTGCCCCTCCCCGAACCCGGCGAACCAAAACGCGGCATCCTCGAGACCTACACCAAAGAACACTCCGCCGAGTACCAAAGCCAAGCGCTCATCGACCTCGCCCGGCGCATGGGCAGCAAAATCACCAACACAGACGACGTGGAGTCCATCGTCATCCACACCAGCCACCACACCCACTACGTCATCGGCACCGGCTCCAACGACCCCCAGAAGTTCGACCCCAGCGCCAGCCGCGAAACCCTCGACCACTCCATCATGTACATCTTCGCCGTGGCCCTCCAAGACCGCGCCTGGCACCACGTCCACAGTTACGCGCCAGAACGCGCCAACCGCCCCGACACGGTTGCGCTCTGGCGCAAGATCAGCACCGTCGAGGACCCCGAGTGGACCCGCCGGTACCACTCCCACGACCCCAACGAGAAAGCCTTCGGCGGCCGCGTGGTCATAACAATGAAGGACGGCAGCACCATCACCGACGAGCTCGCCGTAGCCGACGCGCACCCCCTCGGCGCCCGCCCCTTCGCGCGGCCCCAATACGTGGACAAGTTCCGCATGCTCGCCGACGGCGTCGTAACCCAAGAAGAGCAAGACCGCTTCCTCGAACTCGTGGAGCGCCTCGGCAGCCTCACACCAGCCGAAGTGCGCGAACTCGACGTGGTGGTAGCCCCCGAACAGCTCGGTAAGAGCGCACCGGACGGCATCTTCTAAACCCACGCACCAGCCCGGCAACCACCAGGTGCCAAGCCAGGCACGCCGGCCGGACAGGAAGGAGCAGCACGATGCCAGACCCAGCTAACAGCGGTGGCGAGGTCAAGAAGAAGAAATCCGTGGCCCTCTCCGGCGTCACGGCCGGCACCACCCAGCTCTCCACCGTAGGAGCCAGCGGCGACGAACTCCGCTACCGCGGTTACGACATCAGGGACCTCGCGCAGCGCTGCGAGTACGAAGAGGTCGCGCACCTCCTCGTGCACGGAACCCTGCCCGACTCCGCTCAGCTGGCGGCGTACAAGCAACGCCTCCGCAGCCTGCGCGGCCTGCCCGCCGTGGTGAGAAGCGTGCTCGAAGCCACCCCCGCCGCCGCGCACCCCATGGACGTGCTTCGCAGCGGCGTCTCCGCCCTCGGCACCGCCCTGCCCGAAGGCGCCCTCCACACCGACGCCGGCGCGCGCGACGTAGCCGACAGGCTCCTCGCCTCCCTAGGCTCCATGCTGCTGTACTGGTACCACTACAGCCACAAGGGCGAGATCATCAACGTGGAGACCGACGACGACAGCATCGGCGGGCACTTCCTCCACCTCCTCCACGGCCAACGGCCGCCCGGGAGCTGGGTTCGCGCCATGCACCTCTCGCTCGTGCTGTACGCCGAGCACGAGTTCAACGCCAGCACCTTCACCTGCCGCATGATCGCCGGCACCGGCTCCGACGTGTACTCCGCTGTCTGCGGCGGCATCGGCGCCCTCCGCGGCCCCAAACACGGCGGCGCTAACGAAGTGGCGTACGAGATCCAGCGGCGCTACGCCACCCCAGACGAAGCCGAAGCCGACATCCGCCAGCGAGTCGCTAACCGCGAGGTCATCATCGGCTTCGGGCACCCCGTCTACCGCGTCAGCGACCCGCGTTCCGACATCATCAAGGCCGCGGCCCTCGAGCTCTCGCAGGAGTCCGGCGACCTGCGCACCTACCAAGTGGCCGAGCGCATAGAGCAGGTCATGGCCAGCGAGAAGCGCATGTTCCCCAACCTAGACTGGTTCTCCGCCGTGGCTTACGCCAAGCTGGGCGTGCCCACCGACATGTTCACGCCCCTGTTCGTCATGGCGCGCGTGGCTGGCTGGGTGGCGCACGTCATAGAGCAACGCCACGACGGCACCATCATCCGTCCCTCTGCCGCTTACACCGGCCCAGAGGCGCGCGACTTCGTGCCCCTGGCCGACAGGTAAGGCGATAACAGCGTGCCGTACCTCGTAGCCGACCACCTGCCCAACGAGCGGCCCGGTGCCCGCCTCCGCAAGCTCCTCGCCGAGCCAGGCATAATCCGTATGCCCGGCGCCCATAACGGCATGGCTGCACTACAGGCCAGGAACGCCGGCTTCGCGGGGCTGTACCTCTCCGGCGCCGCCATGAGCGCCTCCATGGGCCTGCCCGACCTAGGCATCATCACCATCGACGACGTGGCGTTCTTCATCCGCCAAGTGGCGCGCGCCGGCCTGCCGGTGCTGGTGGACGGCGACACCGGTTATGGCGAGGCTCTCAACGTCATGCAGATGGTGCGCACCTTCGAGGCCGCCGGTGCCGCAGCCGTGCACATAGAGGACCAGTTCCTCCCCAAGAAATGCGGCCACCTGAACGACAAGCGCATCGTGAGCCCAGAGGACATGGCCCTCAAGGTCGCGGCGGCGCGCAAGGCCGCCACGGATCTGGTCATCGTGGCCCGCACCGACGCAGCCGCCAGCGAAGGAGTGGCCGGCGCCATCAAGCGCGCCGAGCTGTACCTCCAAGCTGGGGCCGAGGTCATCTTCCCGGAAGCGCTCACCACGCCAGACGACTTCCGGCAGGTGGCGGCGGCGCTGCCCGGCGTGCCGCTGCTAGCCAACATGACCGAGTTCGGCCGCACCCCCTACCTCACGGCTGAAGAGTTCGAGGAGCTCGGTTACAAGCTCGTCATCTGGCCCGTATCGTCACTGCGGGTCGCCAACAAGGCGCAGAGCGAGCTGTACGCCACCCTCCACGCCGAAGGCAGCGCTAAGAACCAACTGGACCGCATGCAGACCCGCCAGGAGCTCTACGACACCATCGACCTGGCCGGCTACGAGGAACTGGACGCCGCCATCGTCAAGACGATCCTCCCCGACTGAACCCAGACGGGTTCGGCCCGCCACACCGAACCCCGTCACACCGAGCCCCCGCTCTAGCACCCTCACGGTGCCAGGTGGGCAGGTTCGGTGTGGGTACCCGTCCGCAACCCGGCACGGGGCACCGCCGCGGCCGTGGCGGTACTATCTACTAACCGG
>JBBAFX010000240.1:0-3637 GCA_041655195.1 Trueperaceae bacterium | reverse complement strand
GGGAGGTGCTCATGGCCGACGTGGCTGAAGGCGGCGCCGACGAGTCGCAACTCGACCGGCTACGCGGCCGGCAGGTATGGGTGCGCGCCAGTGACGGCACCGTGCTGCGCTACGGGCACCTCGCCGGCGTCCGCACCGGCGTGCGCGTGGGCACCAACGTGTACCGCGGCCAGGTGCTCGGCTTCGTGGGTAACTCCGGTACCGACCGCGCTGTCACGGGCAGCCAGGACGGCGCCCGCCTCCGCTTCGAGATCTGGACCGAGGACGGCGAGTTCTTCGGTGCGGGTTTGGACGCTACCGAGGTGAGGCTCGCGGCGGCTACCCTGTTCGTGGGACCATGAGCGATCAACGGAACGAACCGAAGCAGCAACGCCTGCCTGCCGTGGTGGACGGCTCCGAGCCGACCGCCCTTCAGATCGTTTGGCAGAGCGTCTGGGTGCGCGCCGTCACGTACGTCGTGCTCACCGTCCTCGTGCTGCTGATACTGTGGCGCTTCCGGAACGGTTACGCCTTCGCGCTGCAGGTCGGCATCATCGGTTTCCTGATCGCCTACATCCTTCACCCCCTCGTGGCGTGGCTTCAGCGCATGCGCGTAGGACGCGGGTTGGCAGTGGCCGTGACCTACGGTCTGCTCCTGCTCTTCCTGGGCTTCGGTTCCCTGGTCGTCGGCCAGGTCGTTACCGAAACCGGTCGCTTCGTGCAGCTCATCCCCAGCGCCCTCGACGATGTGGGCGCCTGGTTCGCTTCCATCCAGACTTGGATCGTGGGCATAGGCGAGGGTCTGCCCGACTTCCTCTCCAATCGCCTCGGTGTGGCCGAGGAGAGCGGCGAGATCGCCCTCCAAGTGCGCGAGCAGTTCCAGACGTTCCTGCAGCAGCTGGTGGTCAGCGTGCAGACGCTCCTGCAGCGCCTCGTGACCGGCGGCCCCGGCCTGCTCGTGTCCGGCGCCACGGCGGTCATCTCCACCACCTTCCAGATCTTCCTGATCTTCCTCGCCGGTGCGTACTTCCTGTACGACTTCCCCCGCTTCGTGCGGTCGTTCAAGCGTCTGGTGCCCGTCCGGCACCGCCGCGTGGCCGACGACCTGCTCGAGAAGGCCGACCTGGCCGTGGGCGGTTATGTGCGCGGGCAGGTTCTCATCACCATCCTGCTCGGCATCATGATCTGGATCGGCCTCACGCTCATCGGCATCCCGCTCGCCACCGCCATCAGCTTCCTGGCGGCGGTGTTCAACCTGGTGCCGTACCTGGGACCCATCCTCGGGGTGGTGCCGGCCGTGCTCCTGGGCTTCACCGTCAGCCCGCTGGCGGCGGTGCTGGCGGTGGTGGTCTTCACGCTCGCTAACCAGCTCGAAGCGCACCTGCTCTCGCCGCTCATCCTGTCTAAGAACACGAACCTGCACCCCATAACCGTCATGCTGGCCATCATGGCCGGCGTGGGCCTCATGGGCCTGCTGGGCGCGCTGGTAGCCGTGCCGCTGGTCGCCATGCTGAAGGTCATCCTGGAGGACTACGTGCTGACCCGCCCAGCGTTCACGGGTGTGGCCCGCGACCAGGTGCTGGTGGCGGGCCACGGCACGCTGGCGCAGGACGAGAGCGCGCAGGCCGAGCACGCACTGGGCGAGCCCACCAAGGCTGGGCGCGCCAACGACGAGCGCGCGCAGGACAAGCCCATCACGGATGAGCGCGTACAGGACGAGCCCACCAAGGACGAGCCTAAGAAGGGTTGAGCCCAAGAAGGGGCGAGCGGCCCGGCTGGCGCCTGTGCCTCAGCTGTGCGGGTTCTTCAGCAGCCGCGACTGCTTACGCACCTCGGTGCGGCGTTTGTCGAGGCCGGCGGCCTTTCTCTCGTACATGCGTCCGTCGGCCCTGTGCAGCAGGCTTTCGGCGTCCAGACCGTCGGTCGGGTAGCTCGCCATGCCCACGCTGGCGCCCAGCTTGAGCCCCTGCACGTCGATGCTCGAAACGGTCTCCTGGAGCCTCTGCATGGCGGTGGCCGCCGCCTCCGGGCGCACCTCAGGGAGGAGCACCACGAACTCGTCGCCGCCCCAGCGGAACACCGAGTCCGTGTCGCGCTTGGTGGCGCGCAGCGCGTCGGCCACGTCGCGCAGCGCAGCGTCGCCCGCAGCGTGACCGAAACGGTCGTTGACCTGCTTGAAGTTGTTGAGGTCCACCATGACGAGGTTCAGGTGGTGCTCGTAACGGCGGGCGCGGGCCAGCTCCTGGCGCACCGCCCGCTCGAAACCTTCCCGGTTGCCTAATCCCGTCAGCTGATCGGTGACGGCGGACCGTTCCAGCTCCATGACCTGCTCCGCTTGGCGCACCAGCACGGCGATATGCTGCGCGAACGACTCCGCCAGGCGCACCGAGTTCTGGCTGAACGCGTCCTCGGTCGAAAAGTTGTCGAGGTTCAGTACCGCCACGATCTGCCCCTCGCCGTCTGCGATGGGCACCATGACTTGACTCTTCATTTGGGCCAGCCGCCCGCCCCCCAGCACTTCGGGTGAGCGCTCTGAGGCCATGCTGTGACGCGTGATGGCGGCGCCCTTCAGCACGCGCGCCGCGCCATCGCGGAAGGCCAGCTCGTCGCCGGCGTACCACTTCAGCTGCTCGTCGTAAGTGAACGGCCCCGCGTGCGTCTGCAGCTCCTCCAGGTCCCAACCCACCGCCGCCTCGTAGTAGAACAGGTCGCCCTGCCGCACGAGGATGCTGGCTGCTTCCGCGCCCGGCACGAGATCCGCGGTGGCTTCCGCCGCGCGGCTGTACAGCACGGTGGGCGCCTCGGAGCTGCTGAGCTGCCTGATGACGGCCAGCATGGCGATGAGCTGCTTGTTGAGCGTGGCGCGGTCGAGCGCCGCCGACAGCGAGGTGGTCACGGACCGCAGCGTGCTGCGCTGCGCGTCGGTCCACGGCCGGGCCTCGCCCACGCGGGTGAGGGCCATGAGCGCCTGCACCTGCCTGCTGGCGTCGGCCACCGGCACTACGGCTACGGAGCGCGCGTCCATAGCGCCGCTCCACACGGGCACGTCGATAGCGTCCATGAACAGCGGTTCGCGCGTGCGCCAAGCGCGGGCCAGGGCACCCTCGTTCGGCAGCCCGGCCTGCAGCGCGCGCTCGCGCGCCTCGGTGAGGACGCCGCGGGCGGCCAGCGACCGGAACTGGTCGTGACTGAGGGTCAGGAACGCACCGCAGTCCACGTCCAACGCGGGTAGCAGGATCTCGAGGGCGCCGCCGGCAGCGTCGGCCACGCCGTCCGCCACCAGCATGCGCTGCCCCAAGTCGGCCAGCACCTTCTGCTCGGCCTTGTTGCGCGCTAGCTCCTCGGTGGTCTCCAGGCGGTGGAGGACCTCCTCCACCATGCGCACGAACGCGTCCAGCGACTCCTGCACGTCCGCTCCGAAGGCGTCCTGCTGGTCATGCTCCAGGTTCAGCACGGCGCGCACCTCGTTACTCGTAACGATGGGTAGCGCCAGCTCGCTTAGGGTCGGCGACGCGCCGGGCGCCACCATGTAGTCGGGATCCAGCCTTGCGTCGGGCACGTACTGAGCCTCGGCGGTGGTGTAAGCGCGGCCCGTGACGGTCCGCAGGGGAATAGCGAAGTCGGTGTCGATGCGCCAGCGGTAGCTGGTGTGCACCCT
>JBBAFX010000239.1:0-3655 GCA_041655195.1 Trueperaceae bacterium | reverse complement strand
GTTGGGCCTAAGGCAAGCGAACAGGAGCTGATTAGTGACAGTAGGCGTGGCCGTACTGCTGGTCGTGCAGATGATCCTGTGGGGCACTGCGTTCCCCATGATCAAGATCGCTCTAGTGGACTTGACCCCGCCGCACCTCACCCTGTTACGGCACCTGGTGGCGTCGGCCGCCTTCGTGCCGCTGCTTCTCGCTTTCAAGGCGCGGCTGTTGCCGCGCCGCGCCGACGTGCCGTTCTTCCTTCTGCTCGGTTTCGTGGGTTACACCGTTTACCACCTGTCGCTCAACTACGGGCAGACGCAGGTGTCGGCCGGGGCCGCTAGCCTCATCATCGCCACGGCGCCCGCCATCACGGCGCTCCTGGCGGTTGTCATGGTGGGTGAACGCCTGCCGCTCGGCGGCTGGATCGGTTCCGCCATCTCGTTCGTTGGGGTGGTGCTGATCGTGCTGGGCGACTCCGGTGGCAGCGGGCTGACCTTCAACGTCTTCGCCTGGCTCATCGTGCTGGGCGCCATATCCACGTCGTTCTACGCCATCCTGCAGCGGCGCCTCTTCGACCGTTACCGCCCTATCGAGGTGGCCGCTTTCGCTACCTGGGCGGGCACCTTACCCATGCTGGTGTTCGTGCCGGGGGTCGTGGCGGACGTGGCGGCGGCGGGGGCGCCTGCGCTTTTAGCCACCATCTACATCGGGGTGTTCCCGTCGGCGGTGGCGTACACCATCTTCGCGTTCGCGCTGTCGCGGGTGCCGGTGACCATGGTGGCGGCTGCCCTCTACATGGTCCCCGTTTTCAGCCTGATAGCTTCCTGGTTGTTGGTGGGCGAGGTGCCGGGGCCGCTTACTGTTGTCGGTGGCGCCGTGGCGATAGGCGGCATAGTGCTACTTAACGTGGCCAAGCAGCGCGCCGGCCGTGTGGCCGCCCGCGCCGCCCGCACCTAGCCGGGTTTGCTGCGGGACCGTTTCTCTACTTCCACACGCTCGCCGAGGCGGCTCTCCTTGCCGGCCAACAGGCGCCTGATGTTGGCGCGGTGGCGGATTATGGCCAGTGTGGCGAGGGCGATACCGAGCAGCAGGTATGCCAGGTGCACCTCGCGGGCTATGAGGAAGAGCGGCAAGGACACCATGCCCACCAGCGAGCCGAGGCTGACGTAGCGGCTGACCAAGATGGTGAACACGCCGAGCACCATGCTGAAGAGGGCCATGAGCGGGCTGAGCACCAGGAAGACGCCGATGCTGGTGGCTATGCCCTTACCACCCCGCATGCCCAGCAGCACGTTGAAGTTGTTGCCGAGGACGACCGCCAGGCCCGTCAGCGCCACGCCCCAGGGGTCCACCCCCAAGAGTATGGGCAGCAGCGTAGCCAGGGCGCCTTTGAGGGGGTCGAGGATCACGACGATGATGGCGGGCACGACGCCCAGTGCGCGCAGCACGTTAGTGGCGCCGATGTTGCCGGAGCCCACCTGCTGGATGTTCACACCGTGCAGTTTGGCGACCAGGTAACCGGAAGGGATGGTGCCCAGGAAGTAACCGATGATCATGGTCACTACCGCCAGGGTGACGTCTAGCAAGTGCTCCTCCAGGGGCTGTCCGCTCGGGCGGACAAGGTGATTCTAACGGCGCGCGTGAACGTAACCTGAGGGGCGGGGAGCACTCCCTTGTACCGCGGGGGTAGCATCGGGGGGTGAGTTCCGTATTCTTGCTCCTCGTGGTAGTCGCCCTGGCTGGCCTGTCGGCTACCAGGTGGGCGGCGCGCATGGCGCCGCTCCACTCCGAGTTCCCCGCCAAGACGCTACTGGCCACCTTGCTTGCCGGGCTGGCGGCGGCTGCCGAGTACGGCCTGCTGAACGCACCCGACTGGGTCGTTACCGTGGCTGCCATCGTTGGCCCGCTGTTCGTGTTCGGGCCGCTGCTCCTCGTGTACCTGGTGAGGAACGGCGGCTGGCGCCCCGCTCGGGCGGCGCTGCGGCTCCTCTACTGGACGGCTGAGGGGCGCGGCGCACTGGGGCGGCTGCTGGCGCAGGCAGCGTTGCAGGAGGGGCAGCCGGAAGCGGCGCTGGCGCTCTCGGAGCAGCGCGACCCTCTGTTGCTGGCGCAAGCGCACCTACTGGAGGGCGACTTCGAGGCGGTTCTGGCGGTGCCGGAACCTGCCGCCACCGGGGCCCTGGCCGACAACGCGCACCTGCTGGCGGCGGCGCGGGTGGAGGCGCTCCTGGAGTTGGGCCGGGTGGCGGAGGCCGAGAACGAGTTCAGGGCGCTCAAGACGCGCTTCTCGGCTGGCAAGCAGGGACCCTTGGGTCACCGGGCGGTGGTCCTTTCTGAAGCGCGCCTGAAGGCCCACGCGGGCGACTTCGAGGCGGTGCGGCAGTTGCTGGAGCAGCCGCTGGTAGGCGCGCGGCCGGAGACCCTCTACCGCGTGCTGGGCACCGCCGCCGAGCGCGCCGGTCGGCACGACGTGGCTCTGCGGGCCTACTCGGCCGCGTTCGCTGCCGCCAAGGGCGAGCAGCGTGAGCGGGCCCGGGCCGACCTGGCCCGCCTCGGGGTGCAGCCCAAGCAGATGGTGGAGAAGCGGCGCCGTCCTTACGGCACTTACGCGCTGGGCTCCGCGCTGGCGCTCGCTTACTTGGCGCAGGTGTTGTTCGACCGGAGCTACGGCCTGGTCAGGGCGCTAGGCACCCTCTTCCAGCCGAGCAACGTGGTGGCGGCGTTCCTGCAGGGACTGCCCGCGTTGCCCGCCGCCGACGCCTGGTGGCGTTACCTCAGCTACGCTTTCCTGCACGGCAACCTCGTTCATATCGGCTTCAACCTGTGGGTGCTCTACGACATCGGTAAGCATTACGAGCACCGCCGCAGCTTGGGCGACATGCTGGCGGCGTTCACGCTAGGCACGTGGGCGGGCGCGTGGCTCACCACCACCTTCCAGGCGGGGCAGCAGCTGGTGTTGGTGGGCGCCTCGGGCGGCATCCTCGGCGTGGCCGGGGCGCTCCTCGCGGAAGCGCTCCTGGGCCGCAGCGAGTCCGACAAGCTGCTACTGCGCAGCCTGGTGCAATGGATGGCTATCCTGCTCGTCTTCTCCCTAGCTGTGCCGGGCGTGTCGTTATGGGGGCACGTGGGCGGCGCCGTGGGCGGCTTCGTTTACGGTTTCGTGCGCCTGAAGCTGCCGCTCGGGGCGCGCTTCGCGCAGGCCGCGGGGCTACTCTCGGTAGCGCTCCTGGTCCTGGCAGTGTTCGCGTCGCTCACCACTGTGCTGCCGCAGTTGCCATAAGCAGCGGTCAGGGTGCGCCGCAGCTGGTGGTTGCGCCCAGTGCAGCGTCGGCGCACACCAGCCCAGCGCCGTACTCCGCCGCGCTCATGTGCTCTTCGAAGCGGGCCGACGCGAGCAGCATGTCACGCGTCTGCGCGGCGGTTAAGTCGGCGTCGTTAGCCATGAGCAGCGCCGCCACCCCAGCCACGAACGGTGCGGCCATGGAGGTGCCTGCGAAGCAGGCGTAGTTCAGTTCTGACGCTGCCCCGGGCAGGTGCGGCACGGTGCTCAGCACGGTGGTGGAGCTACTGGGCGCGCACAGGGGTTCCACTCCGGCGGTCGTGGCGAAGCCGCCGGGCGCCATGAGGTCGAGCCCGGGTCCGTAGTTCGAGAAGGCGGAGCGGTGGCGGTCCTGA
>JBBAFX010000238.1:0-3700 GCA_041655195.1 Trueperaceae bacterium | reverse complement strand
GGCGGGGATGAACAGCACGAGCAGCACGAGCAGCTGCTGCCACACGCCGGCCCCGCCCCAGGCCGCGTGCCGTTCGCCAGCCGCCAGTAACAGCAGCGTGAGGAGCCCAACGGCACCCAGGTAGACCAGGCTGGGGCGCCTTAGGAGGGCCGCGCCTAACCGCTCCAGCGCGGGCTGCCGGTAGCCCACGCGCTGCATGAGGAGCCCCACGCCGGGCCCCACCAGGTAGTAACCCACGTGCGCCCGCCGCGTGGCGGCGTGGCTCGTGGCAGTACCGCTCTTCGCGGCGCTCGCCTCTGCCGCCGCGCCCGCCACGTGGTCCCGCGCCAGGTCCACTGCGGCGGAGGCCACCTCGGCCTCGGGCCGGTCGGCGCTCGCAGCCAGCCGCTCCACCGCTTTCCGGTAGCGGTCGCGCGTGGGGAAGTCCATGCGCCGGTACACACCGGTGGGCTCGGCCCTGAGCACACGCTCGACCAGGCTCAAACGCTCGAAGAAGATCCGCCAGTCCTGGTGGCGCAGGGCCCGCAAGCTCACCACGCAGTTGGCCACCTGCTCGTCGTCGCTCGCGGCTACGGGCGCCCGCTGCCGAGCAGCGCCCCGTTCAGCGGCCTGCCCGGGCACGCTCTTGGCGCCGTGGGCGCTCCGTTCGCCCTGCGCTATGCGGCTCATGCTCTCGGCCAAGCGCTCTACGACAACTAAGCGCAGCATGGCGGGCAGCGCCCACAGTTCGCCCATGCTGAGCACGCGTGCGCTCTGGTACTCGCGCACCTGCGCCTCCACCCACTCCAGGTCGAGCCGAGCGCTGCTCTCGGCCACCAGCCGGGTGGCCAGCCCGTACACGTGCGGCGCTGCGTCCGGGGCGCCGGCGTCAGCGGGCAGTTTGCGGTATAAGGCCGCCGGCAGGTCCTGCTCAACCTGCCGCACCGCGGCGCGCACCAGGTAGTAGTTGTCCAGGAACCACTCGCCGGCGTAGCTCTCGATCGGCTCCGATCGCGCTTCGGCAGAGAGCTGCTGATGCACACGCGTAAGCAGGCGCGCCGCTACGTGCAGCCGTTCCAGGGCGCCGCTGCTCTCCACCACTTAGCCGCCCCAGCTTTCCGCTGTAATAGCCACCGTCGCGGGCTCGTGCTTAGGCATGTCCTGAACCAGCAGCAGCGGCGTGCGCCCGTAGTCGATGAAGCTGGTGGCTACGTCGCCGAACGGCCAGCGCGACTCGCCGCCGTAACCGTGGGCGCTCAACACCACCACGTCCATGTTCTCCTCCTCCACCAGGTCGTGCAGCACGCTCGCTACTTTGCGCCCCTGCAGTAGCCGCGTGTGGGCCGGCACACCGAGGCGAGCGCGAGCGCTTTCCATGTAAGCCGTCGCCTCCTCGCGGTTGCGCTCCACCAGGCGCGCGACCAGCTTCAGGTCCTCGTCGGTGGGGGGCGTTAACCTGGGTAGCTCAGGCTCGGTGACCACGTGCGCCAGGAAGATATCCACCGCGCCATCCCCGGCGCGTTCGGCCAGCATCTGCACCCACGGCAGCACGCACTCGGCGCGTTTGGAGCCGTCGAGCGCCACGAGCACGCGTGCGGCACGGTGCGGCGTCTCCACCTCGTCGGCGTGGCCGGGTCTCAACAGCAGCGTGGTCAGGTAGGAGCGCCAGAGCAGCTCTCCGCTGCTCGCGCCGAGCGCGCCGTGTTGTGGGCCGCTCACGATTAGCACCAGGTCGGAGTGGTGCTGGCTGGCGTAGTTCACGAGGTGTTCGGTCGGGTCGCCTTCGAGGAGCACATGGGTGGTCTCCACCCCGGCGTCGCCGAGGCGCTTAGCGGCGCGCGCCAGGGACGTTTCGGCCTCGCTCTTCTTCAGCATCCAGTCGACCGGGTCGGCGGGCCTGTCGCTGGAGCGGCGGCTCTCCAGGACCCTGACGAGGTGCACCTTGGCGTTAAGCAGCTTGGCTACGTTGCGGGCGTGGAGCGTGGCGCTGTCGTCGACGGGTGTGCCGGCTAGCGGGAACAGGATTTCGAACATCCTTCACCCCTTAGTGGAAGGGCAGGGCCCCTCCGGGCGAGATGGCTGCGTGGGCATGCAACGTTGGAGAACGCGGTTCAGGGAGCTACAGAACGATCGTTTGCAGCCGGGTCGGGCGCCGCCGAGTCGGGCGCCGCTGCACCGTTCGAGTTTATGCCCGCGCCACCGTTGTCCGACTGCTAAATGCACGTCGGGCGGCCAGCGCCAGCTGGCCGGCAGCGCTGCGGCGAGCATTGGTTGGGCGCGCGCTCGGCGTCACCTGTGTACGTGGCTCCGTTCCTGGCAAGTTGACAGGAGCCGGGTCCGCACGTACGCTTCAGCTAACTGACTGATGAATCACCTGTCATGTAGCACCGCCGGGCGCTCATTCGTCGCTCGGCTCTCAGGAGAGTTACGGGCTTGACCTTACTGCCACGACCCACCACCGCCCGCGGCGAGGCCACCAGGAAGCGCATCCTCGACGCAGCCGAGATCGAGTTCGGCGAGAACGGCTTCGCGCGCACCTCCGTGGCGAGCATCGTCAACCGCGCAGGCGTCGCGCAGGGCACGTTCTACCTCTACTTCCCCAGCAAGGACGACGTGCTGCGCCAACTGGTCCGCGACATGGGCCGGCGGCTCCGCCACGCCCTCTCGGAAGCCACCAAGGGCCTCACGCACCGCGTGGACGTCGAGAAGGTCGGCTTGGAAGCGTTCATCAACTTCGCTCTCCAGAACCAGAACCTTTACCGCGTGGTCATGGAGTCGCAGTTCGTGGACGAGAGCATCTACCGCGAGTACTACCAGACGCTGGCCGACGCCTACGCCGATCGGCTCACCGCCGCGCAGGCGAAGCACGAGATCCGCCGCGGCCACGCCGAAGCGCAGGCCTGGGCGCTCATGGGCGTGGCGCACTTCCTTGGTCTCCGCTACGCCATCTGGGAGAAGAGCCCACCGCCACCCGAGGTCATCAGCACCACGCACGACCTGCTGTTCAGCGGCCTGGCCGAGGAGGAGCACGCGTGAGCCGCCCCTACGTCGGCGTCACGGGCCTCGGCACGTACGTGCCGGCGGGGCGCCTCAGCGCGGCCGACATCTCTGCCGCCAGCGGCGTGCCCGAGTGGGTGGTGCGCGAGAAGATGGGCATAACGGAGCGGGTCACCCCCGGTCCCGACGACCACCCGACCGCCATGGGTGTGTGGGCCGCCGAGCGCGCGCTCGCCCAGGCGGGCGTGGCAGCCGACAGCGTCGACGCCGTCATCTCCATCACCGAGGAGTACAAGGAGTACCCGGTGTGGACGGCGGGCATAAAGCTCGCCTACGACCTCGGCGCCCGCAACGCTTACGCCTACGACATAGGTCAGAAGTGTGGCACCGCCGTACTGGCCATCAAGCAAGCGCGCGACCTGCTGGTGGCCGACGAGAGCGTTAACACCGTGCTGGTGGCCGGCGGTTACCGCAACTCCGACCTGATAGACATGCAGGACGAGCGCGTGCGCTTCATGTACAACCTCGGCGCCGGCGGCGGCGCGGCGGTCGTGCAGCGCGGCCACGGTCACGAGGTGCTGGGTTCCAGCATAGTGACCGACGGCAGCTTCTCGCTCGACGTGCTCGTACCGGTCGGCGGCACCAAGGCGCCCCTCACCGGCAGCAACCTGGCGGACTACCGCCTGCAGGTCACAGACCCGGCCGGCATGAAGGCGCGCCTGGA
>JBBAFX010000237.1:0-3720 GCA_041655195.1 Trueperaceae bacterium | reverse complement strand
GCGGGCCGGCTGGGGTCGAAGGAAGAGGCCCACGCCGCCCGGGTCGACAGTTGACGGGCTAGGCCCACCAGCAGCGAAACCACACCAAGGAGCGCGGCCACGGTCGGCGGCAGCACGGCCGCCACCGCCACGCCCAGGACCATGCCCACCGCCAGCGGCTGCGGCCACGGTACGAACAGAGCCGGCGCCACCAGCGCGCCTCAGAGCCCGACCAGCGGCCGCAGCCGCTCGAGCGTGCGGGCGCCGATGCCGGGTACGCGCACCAAGTCGTCGACCCGCGAGTAGGGCCTGTGCTCGATTATGCGCTGAGCTATGGCGGGACCAACGCCGGGCAGCGTTTGGAGCAGCTCAGCGGGCGCCGAGTTGATGGGCACGCGCGGGGTGCCCGTATGGGAGGACTGCGCCGGTACGTGCACGACCTCGCCGTCCGTGACCGGCGCCGCTAGTGCCACCAGCGCCCGGGCGGCTGAGGGTAGGAAGCCGCCGGCAGCCTGCAGCAGGTCGGTGACGCGCGCACCGAAGTCCAGTTCGTACACGCCGGGGCGTGCAACCTGCCCCTCGACCGAGACGCGTATGCGCGGCTGCTCCACCACCACCCGGCCGGGCTGCGCGAGGAGTCTGGGCCATGTGGCGACGGCGCCTAGCAGCAGGCAGGCGATAACCAGGAACTGGGTCAGGCGGTCGTGGCGCAATTCGGCCATGCCTGGAGGCTAGGACGAAGAAGGGAGCGCCACTGCGGCGCTCCCGGCTGTTGCCTAGTTGTTCTGGGCAGGGGCGGTCAGGGCCCCCTTAGGTCACTTACGCGCGGCGGCGTAGCGGTCAGCGACGGCGGACCAGTCGATGACCTCGAAGAACGCCTTCACGTAATCGGGGCGGCGGTTCTGGTAGTTGAGGTAGTAAGCGTGCTCCCAGACGTCCACGCCCAGGATGGGGGTGTCGCCCTGCATGAGGGGGGAGTCCTGGTTAGGCAGCGAGTAGAGCTTGAGGGCACCGTCGTTACCGACAGCCAGCCAGGCCCAGCCCGAGCCGAAACGCCCGCCGGCCGCGGCGGAGAACTGCTCCTTGAAGGTGTCGAAGCCGCCGAACGTGTCGTCGATAGCCTTGGCCAGGTCGCCGCTAGGCTTACCGCCACCGTTGGGGCTCATGACCTGCCAGAAGAGGTTGTGGTTCAGGTAACCGCCGCCGTTGTTGCGGATGGCGGTGCGCACGTCCTCAGGCAACGCGTCCAGGTCGGAGACGAGCTCCTCGGCGCTCTTGCCCTTCAGGCTGTCGTGCTTGTCGACGGCAGCGTTCAGATTGTTGGTGTACGCGGCGTGGTGCTTGCCGTGGTGGATCTCCATGGTGGCAGCGTCGATATGGGGCTCGAGAGCATCGAACGCATAAGGCAGGTCGGGAAGAGTGAATGCCATGAGTTTTCCTCCTTGAAAGGCTTGCTGCGACTGGCGAGAAGACCGAACGGCCTTCGCCCTACACGCGAGTCTACCAACCAATACCGTGGTAGCCGGGTACCGCTGACGTCATAGCCTCACCACCACGCGCCCGAGCACCTGCCCGGCGAGGATGCGTTCGATATGAGGCTCCAACTCCTCCAGCGCCACCTCGGTCACCAGGCCCGGCGCGGCCAGCGCCGCCTTAAGTGTCGTGGACTCGGCCAGCGAGCCCCACAGCTCCTGCCGAGACTCCATAGGCAAGTGCTGGCTGTCGACGCCCAGGAGCGCGACTCCCCTGAGGATGAACGGGTGCACGCTGAGGTTCAGGTCCGCGCCGCCCACCAGACCGCAAGCGGCCACGGCGCCACCCACCACGGTGGACTTGATGAGGTTCTCGAGCGTCACCCCGCCCACGGTGTCGATGGCGCCGCCGTACTGGCCCTTCAGGAGCGGCCGGTCGGTGGCTTCGTTCAGCGGGGCGCGGCCCAGCAGTTCCGAAGCTCCGAGGGCCTTGAGGAGCGCATGCGCTTCGCTCTTGCCCGTGCTAGCTACGACTTCGTAACCGGCCGCCGCCGCTAGCGCCACGGCCATGCTGCCCACGCCCCCCGAAGCGCCCGTCACTACGAGCGGTCCCAGATCGCTGGTGGCACCCGCGAACGCCAGCCGTTCGAGCGCTATGGCCGCAGTGAGGCCGGCCGTGCCCACCGCCATGGCGCTCCTGGCGTCCAGGCCGGCTGGTAGCGGCACCAGCCAGTCGCCCGGCACCCGCACGTACTCGCCGAAGCCGCCCGGCGTGTTCATGCCGAGGTCGAAGCCGGTGACGAGCACCGCCGCGCCCGCAGCGAAGAGGGGATCGCTGGAGGCCACCACCACGCCCGCGGCGTCTATACCCGGCGTGTGCGGGTAGTCGCGGCTCACGCCGCGGTTGCCGCTAGCGGAGAGGGCATCCTTGTAATTGAGCGCTGAGTAGGCCACGCGCACGGTGACGTCGTGCTCCGGGAGGGTGCTCCACGGCACCTGCTCCACCGCGCGGCGCACACGGCCGTCTTCCACGTGAACGCGCAGAGCGCGGTAACTGTTCGGAACGCTTTCGACCATGACCAATGCTAGCCCGCATCCTGGAGGACAAACACTAGCCCGCGCCGTTCTGTAGACTCTGGACCATGAACCCGCAGCGTCTCATGATGATCTCCGTGGTGGCCGTCGTTCTGGTCATAGCCGCCTTCGCTATCGTTCCCCGCTTCATGGCCGGTTCGGCCAGTGGCGAGATCGATTACGCCAACAACCCCAGGGTCGGTAGCGTAGACGCGCCAGTGAAGGTAGCCATCTTCTTCGACTTCCTGTGCCCGCACTGCGCCAGCTTCTCCGACCAGATCACGCCCGTACTGAAGCAGGAGTTCGTCGACACCGGCACCGCCGCGCTGTACTTCATGAACTTCCCGGTGGTCAACCCGGTCGTCAGCCGCGACCTGGCCATAGTGGGCGAGTGCGTGTTCAATCAGAGTAACGACGCCTTCGTGGCGCTGGAGCCCATCATGATGCGGGCCCAGAGCAACCTGCGGAGCCGCGCCGACGCCGTGGACTTCGCCATCGCGTATGGCCCCGACCTCGACGGCGGCGCCCTGCGCGACTGCGTGGCCAGCACCGAAGCCGCGGACGCCGTGGCCGCCGATGTTGCCGCTGCTAGTGGCTTCAACCTAACGGGCACACCTTCCGTCATCGTCGACGGCCGGGTCGTCACCAACCCCAGCTTGGCCAACATCCGCACGGCCATCCGGAACGCAGCTAACTAACCCGCATGCGGGCGCCGCTCCTCTACCCGGCTTGGCTGGTCGCCGCGGTTGCCATGTTAGGCAGCCTCTACTTCAGCGATATCCGCTTCTTCGTGCCGTGCACGCTCTGCTGGTACCAGCGCATCCTCATGTACCCGCTGGTCATCATCCTGGGCGTAGCCAGCTACAAGCAGGATAAGAGCGTCACCCGCTACGCCCTACCGCTCTCGGTGCTGGGCACGCTCGTAGCGGCGTTCCATTTCCTCGAGCAGAAGGTGCCGTGGATCAGCTCCTCGGCCGTGTGCCGCTCGGGCGTGCCGTGCGACGTGCAGTACATCAACTGGCTCGGGTTCATCACCATCCCGTTCCTGTCGTTGGTGGCTTTCAGCATCATCACCGTGCTGCTGGTGCTCGTGCGCCGCTCGCGCGCCTGAACCACCGCACGCATCGGGGCGCCCGCCTGGGCGCCCCGCAACATAACAGAACTAGTACGCGCCCCCTCAACCGGGGGCGTTCTC
>JBBAFX010000236.1:0-3726 GCA_041655195.1 Trueperaceae bacterium | reverse complement strand
GCGTACGCGCTGGTCTTCGCGAACCTCGGCCAGTTCCTCCTGCTAATGCTGCTCTCCGTGGCGTTATCCGTCGTGGTGGTCATCACGCTGGGCATCGGCCTGATCTGGGTGGGGCCGTTCTTCATGATCGCTCAGGCCGTTATCTACGATGAGGCGGTCGGTATCAGGGGCGAGTACCGGAGTTGAGCTCGCAGCGCCTCGCGGCCACGAACGTATTCCCGCCGGAACTGGCGGGGTGCCGGCGCTGTGCGCGGCTGGCGGAGTACCGCGAGGAAGTGGCGCGCGCGAAACGCCGCGCCTACCGGAACGAGGAGTACTGGGGCGCGCCGGTGCCAGGCTTCGGTGACCTGAACGCACGTTTGGTGCTGGTCGGGCTGGCGCCGGGCGCTCACGGTAGCAACCGCACGGGGCGCATGTTCACGGGCGACGCCTCCGGCGACTTCCTCTACCCCGCCCTGCACCGCGCGGGGTTAGGCAACCAGCCGACCTCCGTGAACCAGCACGACGGGCTCGAACTGAGCGGAGTGTGGATTACCGCCGCGGCGCGCTGCGTGCCGCCCGGTAACAAGCCCACGAACGCCGAACTCAACGAATGTCGTTCCTGGCTGGTTCATGACCTCGATCTGCTGCCTGAGCTCCGCGCGGTGCTGGCGCTAGGCAAGGTGGGGCACGACGCGGTCATAAAGGCGTGGCGCGAGCGTGGCTTACGCACCACGCTGGCCGCTCACCCGTTCGAGCACGGCGCCGTGCACCGTCTGGACCTGCTACCTGGCGCGCCAGCGGCGCGGGCGCTGCCCCTGATCGACACGTACCACGTGAGCTTCCAGAACACGAACACGGGCCGCCTGACGGCCTGCATGTTCGACGAGGTCATCGAACTGGCTAAGGGGTGGGCGGGACTCAGTTGATTTCTAACCTGGCCTGACGATGCGCCCGACGTAGTGGCGTTGCCTTGCCGCGGCGGGCCCAGTCCCGGGCCCTCACTCCCCCTGCGGCTCGGCGCTGTTACCGCGGTTACCAGGTACGTTCTCGGGCGGTTGGTCGGCAGCCCATAGGGTCTGGCGCAGCATTCCCCGCAGGGCCGCTAGGTCGTGCGCGCTGGGCCGGGCGCGGTCGATGAGACCACGGTAGAGGCGCAATATGCCGGGCAGGCGGCTCTCGTCGGTGTAGCCGATATGCAGCAGGGTTCGGGCCAGCTGGGCGTAGAAGCCTTCGAGTTGCTCGCGTTTAGCGGGCTCGTGGCCAGCTGGGAGACCGGCGAGCGGCCCGGCTGTGACCGCCTCCTGCTCTTCCGCGGTCGCGGCGCTGGTGGCGCCCTCCGCCCCTTCACTCTCGGCGCGCCGCATGCCCACCTCGTACGCCACCACCAGCACGGCCTGGGCGAGGTTCAGGCTCGAGAAGTCCTGCGTGGGGATGACGATCTGCCCCTGGCAGCGCGTGAGGTCGTCGTTGGAGAGCCCGTGGTCTTCCGGCCCGAACAACACAGCGTCGTGCGGCCCCAGGGCCTGCGCCGCGGTGCGGGGCGTGAGTTCCAGGAAGTTATCAGCCGCCCGCACGCGGGCGCTGGTGCCCAGCACGGTGGTGCGATCAGCGATGGCGTCCGCCAGGGTCGGCACCACAGTAGCGGCGTCCAGCACCTCGGCGGCGTGAGAGGCGAGCGCGTAAGCGCGGTGATCCAGTCGGCAGCGGGGCGCCACGAGCCACAGGTCGCGCAGGCCGAAGTTGAGCATGGCGCGAGCGGCGGCCCCCACGTTCGCTGAGTCCTTGGTGCTCACCAGCACTATGCGCGGTCCGTTCACGCGGGCGAGCATATCAGCGCTGTGCGGGCACAAGAAGACGCCCGCCGACCTGACCGGTCAGCGGGCGCCGTGGTCCCTAAGGACGGTTGCTTAGGCTTCGACTTGCTTGAAGCTGTTGATGCGCTTGGCGAGGCGCGACTTGCGGCGCGCAGCGGTGTTGGGGTGGAAGACCGACGTCTTGATGGCGCGGTCGACGAGGCCCTGAACGACCTTCTCGTACTTGGCAGCGGCCTCGAAATCGCCCTTCTCGGCGGCAGCGACGGCCTTCTTGCTGAAGGTGCGGATGGTGCTCTTCTTAGCACGGCCAGCGGCGCGCCTCTTCTGGGACTGCCGGTGACGCTTCTGAGCGGATGCGTTCTGTGACACGGTTCTCCTTATTGCTTCAAGTGGCGCCGCCAGGCGTGCAGCGGCGGCATAGTCTGCGTTTGGTGTTACCACCAGCGAGCCTGGGGTCGCGGTGAGGGGCCCTCGCGGGCCGGTAACTTAGGGATATTAGCACAGGGCGGGGTCTTCCCTCAAGTTGAGGGGGTACGGAAGCGCGGCCCTTACCCACCGCGTTTGCGCTACCTGCTAGATTGCAGCAGATGCTTGACCTGGCCGCGGCAGCCGAGCTTATCCGCGACGTCCTACGCATGACCAGCGGCTTCGCCGAAACGGTGGTCACCACGCCCGGCGCGGGCAGGCTGGCCGTGATCGTGGTCGTGCTGGCCGGGCTCTCCGAGTCCGTGGGCGAGAGCGTGGTGCTCTTCGCGAACCGCGTGAAGCCCAAGCATTTCGTGCGCAGCCTGTTCATCTCGGCGTTCATCTTCGCCTTCACGTACTTCTTCCTGGCGGCCTCCATCTGGGCGGTGGCGCGCCTCTTCTTCGTACCCGACGCGAGCTTCAGGCAGATCTCCACGGTGGTCGCGCTGGCGCAGGCGCCGCGCCTCTTCGGCTTCCTCGTGTTCCTGCCCTACTTCGGGCTGGCCACCAGCGTGCTGCTGTGGATCTGGGGTCTGCTGGCCACCACCGTCGGGGTGGTGGAGCTGCTCGCCCTGACCGCCTGGCAGGCCGCGGCCGTGGTTGCGCTCGGGAGCCTACTGCTCCTCACGTTGCAACGCACCATCGGGCGGCCGCTGCTGGCGCTGGCGCGCATAGCCAGGCGCCGGGCCGCCGGTGTGGACCTCATTACGGACCGCCGCAAGCTCAGGGAACTGATCGACTCCGGCCCCGACGAGGGGCTACGCCCACACGTGCCCGAGCGCCGCCGGAGGCTGCGCCTGTGATCACGCTGCTCGTCTCCGTAGCCGTGCTGGCGGTGGTGGTGTCGCTCATGCTCTCCCCCATCGAAACGCTGGGCTGGTGGGCGGGCTGGTACGGCCACGGCCTGCACGATCCCCGCAGCGCGCCGCCACCGGAGGAGGCGGAGGAGCTGCCGGAAGCCACGGAGCACTACGTGGTGTACCTAGACGGCATAGCCAATGTGGGCCGTTACCACTACCGAGACGTGCAGGGTCTGCTGGACGGCCTGGCAGAACGGCTGCCGCGCACGCGCGTGGTGGGCGACATAATGCCCTACTCCGTACGCGACGTGTCGCTGGTGGCCCCCGAGCGACCGCTGGCGCGTTGGTGGCGCAGCATGTTCATCAAGAAATTACGCGAGGAGCGCTCACCACTCAGCTTCTCCATCAACCTGCGCAACCTGTTCCAGGTGCTGGTCGCCGCCGACCCTCGCTACGGCAGGATCTACGGTCAGGGGCAGGCGCAGGTCATCCTCACCGCGCTCCTGAAGGCCGGCTACCAACCCGGCAGCGGCGCGCCCCTCACCGTCATCGGCTACAGCGGCGGGGTGCAGGTGGGTTTGGCCGCCGCGCCGTTCCTGAAGCGCGGACTGAAGGCGCCTTTAGCCATGATCTCGTTAGCGGGCGTCATGGCCAGCGAGGCGGGC
>JBBAFX010000235.1:0-3746 GCA_041655195.1 Trueperaceae bacterium | reverse complement strand
TAGACATCTGCACCGAAGCCCTGGCGGCCGGGGCGGGCTTCGTGGCGCGCGCCTTCGCGGGCGACGCCAAGCAGGTGCGCGAGGTCGTCAAGGCGGGCCTCTCGTTCCGCGGCACGGCGGTTATCGACATCATCAGCCCTTGCGTGGCCTTCAACGACGAGCCCGACTCCACCAAGAGTTACGCCTACGGCCGCGAGCACCAGGTGGCGCTGCAGGAGATCGGTTTCTTCCCCGCACAGGAGGAGATCACGGTGGCCGACTACGGTCCCGGCGAGTTCCAGGTGGTGGAGCTGCACGACGGCTCGCGCATGACCCTGCGTAAGCTCGAGGCCGACTACGAACCTAACGACGCCACCCTCGCGATAACCCGCATCCGCCGCGCCGAGGAGGCCGGTGAGCTCCTGACGGGCATCCTCTACTACGACGACCAGCGCCCGTCGCTGGCCGAGACCAGCGGCCTGCCGGAGACCCCGCTCTCCATGCTTTCTGACGCTGAGCTGAGACCCAGCGCGGGCAAGCTGAGCGACCTTTTGGCGGGTTACGCCTGAGCGCAGCCGGCCGCTACGGCGGCGAACGCCTACGCGTAGCGCTGGTGACCGAGACCTTCCTGCCGAAGGTCGACGGCGTGGTCACGCGGCTGGTGGCCACCCTGCCGGTGCTGGCAGAGCTGGGTCACGAGGTGCTCGTGCTGGCCCCGCCTGGCGCGCCCGCCGAGTTCGCGGGGCACCGCGTGCTGGCCGCGCCGGGCGTACCGTTCCCGTGGTACCCGGAGCACAAGGCGGCCAGACCCTCGCCCGCCCTAGCTGAGGAGCTGCTCGCCTTCGATCCTCACGTGGTCCACGTAATTAACCCCGTCTTCTTCGGCGCCTGGGGCACCTGGCTGGCGCGCCGCAACCAGCTGCCGCTGCTGGCGAGCTTCCATACCGACCCCAAAGTGGTGCAGCGCCTCAAGCTCGGCTGGTTCCAGCGACCGCTCGAGACCATCGACCGAGAACTCCACAACCGGGCGCACGTGAACCTCGCCACTAGCCCGCAGATGATCGAGCTGGCGCGCGGCCTAGGTATCAGGCGCATGCGCCTCTGGCCCAAGGCCGTGGACAGCCAGCGCTTCAACCCGGCGGCCGCTACCCCTGGCATGCGCGCCAGGCTCAGTGGCGGTGAACCGGAGGCGCCGCTGGTGGTGTACGCGGGCCGGGTCTCCTTCGAGAAGCGCGTGGACACCTTCGCCGACGCTGTGCACGGGCTACGAAAGAGCGACGCGGGGCGGCGCCTGCGTTTCGCGGTGGTGGGAGACGGCCCGGCCCTCGACTGGTTGAAGGAACGCCTGCAGGACACGCCCACGGTGTTCACGGGCTTCCTGGACGGCGATGACCTGGCCGCCGCCTACGCCAGCGGTGACCTCTTCGCGTTCCCGAGCGATTCCGAGACCTTAGGCTTCGCGGCCATCGAGGCCATGGCCGCCGGGGTGGCCGTGGTGGCCGCCGACGCGGGCGGCATACCGCACATCGTCAAGCACGCCGAGAACGGGGTGCTCGTGCCGCCCGGTGACGGTGCCGCGCTGGCAACCGAGCTGCTGCGGCTGGTGGATGACGATGAGGAACGCGAGCGGCTGGCGCGCGCCGGCCGTGCGGAGGCGGAGCGCTGGTCGTGGACCGCCTCCACCGAAGTGTTGGTCACGCGCTACCGGCAGGCCATACGCGTGAGGAACCTAGCGCAGCTGCAGCGCCAACCGGCCTGAGGGCCAACCGGCCAGAACCGCAACCAGTCAGAACCTCAACCACCCTGAACGCAAACCACCCTGAACGCCAACCCTCACGTCATGTAACCCGGGTCAGGTCTGCTCCTGGAACAGCGCCCTGAACTCCTGCGTGCGGGCGGTCTCCACGTTGGCAACCACCACGTCGCCGGGCTCCAGGGTGGTGTCGCCCTTCGGGAAGACCGTGCGGCCAGAGCGGCGGATGCCGACCACCACGCAGTTGGGCGGCAATTCCGCGTCCTTCAGTGTGTGGTGCGCCAGGCGTGAGGCTGGGTGCACGCGCACCTCCACGATCTCCTGACCTGTGAGGTCGCGTAGGCGCAACTCCTCGTTCGTCTGCTCCCGAGTCCGTTCCCGCTCCAGCGCCTGGTAGTAGCCGCGCACCAGGTTCGTTTGCGTCACCAGACCCACCGCCCGGTTCGGCGCGTGCGGGCCGATGACCGGCATGACCGAAACGCCCAGGCGCGCCATGCGCTCGAGCGCCTCGCCGGCGCTCTCATCCGGCCGCGCCCGTGGCGGGTCGTTCCGCGTGAGCTCGCCCAGCGGCGTAGTGGCCGGTAGGTCAGACCGGCGGGCGCGCTCTAAGTCGGCCAGCGTGAGCACGCCTAACACCTCGCCGGGTCGCCCCTTCGGGCTGACCAAGAACTCGGTCTCTCCCAAGGTGGCGGTGCGCTCCAGCAGGTCGCCCAGCGTCTGCTCCGCCGAGAGGGTGGCCACTTCCGGTTCCATCAGTTCCTGCACGCTCACGGTCTGCAGCAGGTCGATCTCGCGCAGCCGGTGCAGCGTGCGGCCCGTGCGTGAGAGCATGATGTTGTAGATGGACTCCTGCCGCATGACGTCGCTTATGAGCGTGGAGATGACGGCGGCCAGCAGCAGCGGCAGGATCAGCGAGTAGCTGCCCGACAGCTCGAACACGATGACGATGCTGCTCATGGGCGCGTGCGTGACGCCCGACATGACGGCCGCCATGCCCACCAGCGCGTAAGCGCCCGGCGCCAGGCCGAGTTCGGGGAAGAGGGGCGCTACCAGCTGCCCGAACGCTGCGCCCACCCCCGCGCCTATGAACAGCACGGGCGCGAAGATGCCGCCCGAACCCCAGGAGCCGAAAGAAGCGCCGCTGGCCAGGAGCTTCGCCACCACCCAGACGAGGAGCAGCAGGGTGGGCGCCGCGTTGCCCTGAAGGAGTTCGCCTATCGTCTCGTAGCCGCGACCCAGCACGCGCGGCACCGCCAGTGCCAGGAGGCCCACGGCCAGGCCGCCCACGGCGGGCCTGAGGAGAGGCGGCAGCCTGAGGCGGCCGAAGAGGTTCTCGGCGCCAACGAACACGCGGGTGAAGAGCAGCGAGGCGAAGGCGCACACCAGTCCGAGCACCAGGTAGAGGGGCAGCTCCAGCGGTGATGCCAGTCCGTAGTCGGGTACGGGGAAGGCGGGGGCGTCGCCCAGCATGGCTCGCGACACGGCGGTGGCCATGACCGCCCCGATGACGATGGAGGAGAAGTAGCGCGCCCGCACCTCGCCGAGGATGACCTCGACCGAGAAGAGCACCCCCGCGATGGGTGTGTTGAAGGTGGCCGCTATGCCGCCGGCGGCGGCCACCGCCACCAGTGTGCGGCGCCGCTCGTCGTTGAGCTTGAGTGGCGTGGCGATTATGGACGACACGGCCGCGCTGAGCTGCACGACTGGACCTTCTGTGCCCAGCGATCCGCCCGAACCGATGGAAAGCACGCTCGCTAGCGGCCGCCAGAACGCCAGCCGGCGCGGCACGTGCCCGCCCAGGTTAGAGACCGCGTACATGACCGCCGGTATGCCCGACCCGCGCGATTCGGGGGAGTAACGCACCACAATCGGGGCCACCAGCAGGCCGCCCAGCGCCGGGGCCAGGAGCATGGCCGCCGCACCCAGGTACGGCCCCAGGAGCTGCGGGAGCGAGGCGAGGTTCTCGCCCGCGAGCCGCACCGAGACGTCGAACGCTACCGCCGCCAGGCCGGAG
>JBBAFX010000234.1:0-3749 GCA_041655195.1 Trueperaceae bacterium | reverse complement strand
CGTCCCGCCTAACATTTAGGGCCTGTGGCGCGTCCGGTAGTGAAACCTTCAAGGTGGCCACTGGTTTACCTCCAAGCGTATGAGTCTTCCGGAACGTAGCGCGTGTCAACAGGCCAGCGCGCGTCACCCCACCCGCACGTCCCCAGGCATCATCAGCAGTGCACGCTCTTTCCACAGTGGCGCCACTGCGCTCACGAGGCTCTCCACGTCCTTGCCAACAGGCAGCACGTACTTGGCCGGCGCCGCCACGTTCCGAACGGGGGCGTTAGCGGGGAGGCCCGCCAGGTGTTTCGCGAGGGCCACGGCGCTCTGAACGTCGCCCAGCTCGTCCACCAGGCCCACCCCAATGGCGTCCTCGCCTGACCATAGGCGGCCACGGCCTATCTCGTTCACGCGCTCCTTGCTAAGGCCGCGGCCCTCGGCCACGCGGGTGATGAAGCGGTCGTACACGCCGTCCATGTAGCGCATCACCAGGTCGCGTTCTTCCTCGTCGAAGGGGCGGGTGCTACCGAAGGCGTCAGCGAACCGACCAGTTTTGATGGTCTCTGGGTTCAGGCCGTACTGCTCGTTGAAGCCCGCCATCACGAACTTGGCCATCAGCACACCTATCGAGCCTGTGATGGTGGTCGGGGCCGCTAAGACCTTGGTGGCGTGCGTCAGCACGTAGTAACCGCCGCTGCCCGCCACGGCGCCCATGACGGCTACCACCGGCATGCGCTCCGCTAACAGTTTCACCTCGCGCCAGATGAGATCGCTAGCCAACGCCGAGCCGCCGCCCGAGTCCACGTGGAACACCACGGCCTTTGTGCGCTTGTCCTTACCGGCCGCGCGCAGGGCGCGAACCAGCGTTTCGCTGCCCGCCATGCGGTCGCCCAGCATAGGTACGGGCACCGGCGGCTTGCGGCTCTTACCGGTGATGATGGCGCCTTCCAGCGACACCAGCGCAACGCGTCCCGGCGCAGTGGCGCGCACGGGCCGCGTGAGGAACTGCGCTGCCGCGGCTAGCGGCTTGTGCGCGTCCTTCATGACCTCGTCCTCGTAGGCCACCTTGTCGACCATGCCCACCTGGGCGGCCTCGGTGGCGGAGGTTACGCCCTCGTCCACCCAGCGGCGCACCTCGACGGGCTCCTTAGCGCGGCCTTCCGACACCGTGGTCAGGAAGTGCTCGTGGATGCTGTTCAGCAGCACCGTCATCTGCTCGCGCTGCCCCTCGCTCATACTGGAGCGCGCGAAGTCGTCCATGGCGCTCTTGTACTCGCGGATGGCCAGCTTGTCCACGCTCACGCCGTAACGGGCCAGGAGGTCGGCCTTGTAGGTGGTGGTGATGGCCATGCCGTTCACCACAATGTCCGCGCCGTCCGGCGCTACTATCTCGTGACCCACGCTAGCCACGTAGTACTCGAGCCCGCGGTAGGTGTTGGCGGTCACGATCAGGCGCTTGCCGCCGTCTTTCAGGCGCTGCAACTGGCGCCGCACCGCGTACGCCGACGCCCAATCTAGGGCCAGGTCCTGCAGCCGGATCACCACTCCCTGCAGCCAGTCGGCTGCCAGCAACGCCGTTACCAGCGCCTCAAGCTCCTCCTGCGAGACGGTGCGCTCCTTGCCCATCAGCGCGTCGGGGGAGAGGAGCTTGCGCTTAGCCTTCCGAGGCTCGAAAGGCCCCGTCAGCTCCAGCACCACCCAGGCGGGCCGCTCGCCAGGAAGCGTCCGCGCCACCGCGTTACGCAGGCGAGTGGCGCCGTTGCGCACGGTCGTCACCGCGGTCGTCAGCGACTCTGTTACCGGGTTCGCTCCATCTTTACGCTCTTTACCCATGACCGGATTGTACGGGCCGGCTGCCCGTTACCGCCTGGGTCTTGTGGAGCGCAGCTCGCGGAAGGCGCATGTTTGGAGCGTGCCGGCCCGGTGTCCGTTACCGCTTGGGTCTTGTGGAGCGCAACTCGCGGAAGGCGCGCAGGGGCCTGCGCCGGGCGGCCCGTGTCTCCCATAGCGACACAGCCACGCCGGCGCTGACAATGACGATGATGCCGACCCACGCCAGGGCGTCCGGCAGGTGCCCGTACGCCAGGAAGCCGAAGATGATGGCGGTGACCATCTCGGCGTAACCGAGTGGGGCGAGGAACGTGGCGGGCGCGTGATCGAACGCCTTGATGAGCAGGAAGTGGCCGCCGGCGGCGAGTACGCCCAGGAGCATCATGATCAGGAAGTCGGCTAACGTGGGCGTGACCCACACGAACAGCATGACCACCGACATGATGACGGCGCCCACCACCGCCGTGTAGCCGAGGGTAACGAGCGGCGGCGCGCTGCCCGCCAGGCGCCTGGTGAAGATCATGTAGAAGCCGTGCACCACGCCCGCGCTTAGCGCCATGATGGCGCCCCAGCCCACCACACCGGAACCAGGGCGCAGGATTAGCAGCACGCCCGCGAAGCCCACCAGCACTGCCAGCACGCGCCACACGCCCACGCGCTCGCCTAGTAGGAGCGGCGCCAGGATGGTGACCACCAGCGGCGAGACGAAGAACAGCGCCAGCACCGTGGCTTGCGGCAACTGCGCCAAGCCAGCGAAGAAGAGCGCCGTGCCGGCCAGCAGCATGGAGCCGCGCACCAGTTGCAGGCCCGCGCGTTTGGGTAGCAGCTCGCGCGGCTTGTAACGCAGCAGCACCAGCGGCAGCATGGCTATGAGGTGGAAGAGGTAACGCGCCCATACCACCTGCAGCACCGGGTAGCGCTCGCTTAGGCCCTTGGCGAGACCGTCCATGATGGGCAGCAGCACCATGGCGGCCAGCATGAGCAGCGCTCCGAGCAGCAGGTTGGTGGGAGGGGTCGTGGGTGGGGTCGCCGCCGAGGGCGAAGGGCGGCCGGCCATATCGGCCTGATGATAACGGTGAGTGTGCACGCTGCATGAAGCTTGCGTGCAGGTCGCGGCTCACGCCTTCTCGTAAACTTGGCGCGTGACTAACGCCCCGCTCTCTACCGACCTCGTGCTCACCCGCTACTCGGACGCGCACGAGTTCGCGGCTGTAGTCACGCCGGGCATGTCCGCCAACGAGGCCGCCAACTGCCTGCAGCTGGGGCTCCTCAGCGGCATGCTGCAGGGGCAGTTCGTTGAGCCGTACCTGGCCACCGTGGCGCCAGCGAAGCGCGCGGGCGAACCGTCCCTTAGCGTCATGCAGACGCCGCCTTACCGGCTCATTCTGGGTGAGCCGAGCGCGAACGCTCCCGCGCTTGGGTCCTTGTTGAAGCCGCTGCTGCGCACCCTGCCGGCCGACTTACCAGGCGTGCTGGGCCCCGTGGAGATAACTGGCTACTTCGCCCGGAGTTACTCGGAGCTGCATGGCGTGGGCCACACGCTGGTTATGTCCGAGCGCGTTCACCAGTGCGAGCGCGTGACCATGCCTCAGGGCGTGCCGGGCCGCATGCGCCGCGCCACGGCCGCCGACGAAGCGCTGCTGGTGCGCTGGTGGCGCGCCTTCCAGCGGGAGGCTGTCCCGATGGAGCCCGACCGCGCGGAGGCGAGCGTGAAGCGCGACCTGTACGCGGACGTGGGCGGCCTGTGGTTGTGGGAGGTGGAGGGCCAGCCCGTGGCCCTAGCTGGCGCCCGGGGGCCCACGCCGCGCGGAATGCGCGTAGGGCCCGTCTACACACCACCTGAGAAGCGCCGCAACGGTTACGCTGCTGCACTGGTCGGTAGCCTCACGCAGCTGCTCCTCGAGCAGGGCAGGGAGTTCGTCTTCCTCTTCACCGAC
>JBBAFX010000233.1:0-3772 GCA_041655195.1 Trueperaceae bacterium | reverse complement strand
TACCTGTACAGGCGCCCGGACGGCGGGGAGCGGCAACCGTGGGCCGTGTGGCCAGCGGTAGTGGGCTTAGGCATGGCGCTCCTCGGCTTCGTGAACACGCCCCTCGGCGGCTTGGTGGCGCCGCTCGCGCTCATCGGCCTTGGCGTCTACCTCATCACCAGGCGCGGTAAGCCCGAAGAACCCCAGCCGCCGCAGGCAGGGAGCCAGCCGTGAGCGACCAGGCCCCGAACCAAGCCAGCAACCGCATGACGAACGTCGCGTACGTGCTCATACTCCTGGGCGCATTGCTCCTGGTGGCCAGGCTGGGTTGGTTCGACCTGACCCGGCTCCTGGGCGTCCTCCGCTACTGGCCTGTGCTGGTCATCGCCGTTGGCGTGGACATGCTCACGGGCGGCAAGCGCCGCCTCCTGGTTTACGGCGCGGGCGTAGCCGCGGTGGTGATCCTGTCGCTCACCGGCGGCGGGATCGTGGCACAACCCGCCAGCACTGTTCAGGTAGCTCAGGAGCTGCAGGGCGCCCGTAGCGCGGATGTGCACGTGGTGGCGTCGCTAGCTGAACTCCATCTGAGCGGCTCCTCGCAGGCGCAGCTCCTCGCCAGCGGCACCCTCGGTCAGCACTCCGGCGAGCAGGTGGGGGTGGACTACGTGCTGCGCGGCGATCATGGTCAGTTCAGCGCCGTGTCGCAAGGCTTCCGCTCCACCTTCATGGGCTTCAGGCGAGCCGTGCCTTGGGACCTGACCCTCACCGGCCGCGTGCCCATCAGTTTGTCAGTGGAAACGGGCGTGGGCGACTCCAACCTGGACCTGCGCCAGCTGCAGCTCGAACAGCTGGTGGTCAACGCCGGAGTGGGCAGCACCACCCTGCACCTCCCGCAGGGCGGCGGTTACGCCGGCAGTATCGACGGCGGCATCGGCGGCATCGAAGTAAGGGTCCCGCGCAGTGTGGACGTGCGCATCGAGGTCGACACCGGCATCGGCACCGTGAACGTGGCCAACCACTTCGCGCGTAACGGCAACGTCTACACCTCGCCCGGCTACGCCACCTCCGCCCAGCGCGTGGACCTGAGCATCGATGCTGGCATCGGCACCGTTCGCATACTGGCGGTGGACTAGGCCCTAGCGGCCGAAGACGCCGCCGCCATGGAAGTACGCCCGCGCCATTGGCGGTGGACTAAGCACCCGCCGCCTCGGCACCTTAGGTTCCACGCGGAAGGCCGTGAGCGCGCTACAGTCGGGGCATGAGCGAAGCAGTCCCCAGTTCCACCGCAGCAACGCACGAAGCGGCGCACGCATCTGCACTCGAAACCGCGCAAGAAGCCGCACATGAACCGTCGCTCGACTACAACGAACTGAACCTGACCGCGGGCAAGGCCGAACGTTACGACCAACTCCGGGCGCGCGTGCGCGCGCTCGTGGAGCACGAAACGGATTGGCTGGCCAACCTCGGTAACGCCGCCGCCGAAGTGTTCGCCTGGCTCCCGAACCTGAACTGGGCGGGTTTCTACCTCATGAAGAACGGCGAGCTGGTGCTCGGACCGTTCCAGGGGCGGCCCGCTTGCGTCCGCATTAAGGTCGGCAGGGGCGTATGTGGCACGGCCGTGTCCACGCGCGCCACACAGGTCGTAGCCGACGTGCACGCCTTCCCGGGCCACATCGCTTGCGACGTCAGGTCGCGCTCCGAGATAGTGGTGCCCGTGATCGTTAACGGTGAGGTCGTGGCTGTGCTCGACCTCGATTCTGCCGCCCTGAACAACTTCGACGCTGAGGACCGCACCGGCCTGGAAGCGCTGATCGCGGACCTCGTTCCGCACGTCGACTGGAACCTGGCCACGGCCGGCTGAGGAGCGCTGCCGAGGCACCATGCTCCGCGCACCCGGAAAACCTACCCCCAGCGCCGTCACGGTGGAGCGCACCATCGACAGCACCGGCGCCACCCTGCGCTTGGTGCTCGAACCGCTACCCGCCAGGCACGTGCTCATTGTGGAGTACAGACGCCGGCGCCGGCAGGGCGACCGCTTCGAACGCTTACGCAGCGAGGAGGGCATACGCGTACCGTACGACCAGCTGAAGCTCGAGCAAACCTACGAGCAGCTCTTCCCACAAGGGCGGCTGTTCGAGTAGCACGTAGCACCGGCGACGACGCCAGCAGCAGACGCCAGCCCAGGCTTCAAGGAGTGGCCCAGAACCGCACCCAAACACAGCTATGGCCCGCTGGCAGGGGGATACCAGCGGGCCATGGTTGGAGGGGTTACCCCCACGGCTTCATTGGAGCACACCAATATGTGCATTTCATGTACAGCCATATAAGGCGCTCTAAGGCACTCTGTTGCGGTACTCTCTGGCAACTAGACAGGACGGACCACCGACTCGGCCGCTCTCGCGACCAAGGCGGGTAGGGAACCGGAGGAGGTAGCAAATGACCTTGGCAGCCACCACCAGATCTCACAAGCACGTGCTCACACCCTGGAGCAAGCAGGGCGCAGTTGGCGGACCCACGTTCGTGCGGGGCGAAGGCTCGTACATGTACGACGACGCTGGCAAGCGCTACCTGGACCTCAGCGCGGGCCTCGTCTCTAACAACCTTGGCCACGGCCACCCCGCGGTAGTTAAGGCCATCCAGGACCAGGTCGCCAAGATCGCTTACGTGCCGCCCTCCCTCATCCACGACGTGCGCAGCGAGTTCGGCGCGCTCCTGTCGGAGATCAGCCCGTGGGAGGAGGGCGCCCGCACGTTCTTCGGCACGGCCGGTGGTCAGGCCAACGAGGACGCGGTGGCCATCTCCCGCATGATCACGGGCCGCCAGAAGGTGCTCACGGCCTACCGCTCGTTCCACGGCTCCGCGCCGGGCGCCGGTAACCTCACGGGCGAGGATCGCCGCTGGGCGCACGAGCCCGGCATGCCCGGGGTGGTGCACTTCTTCGCCCCGTACCCGTACCGCAGCCCGTTCTTCACGGACGACCCAGCCACCGAGACGAAGCGCGCACTCGAACACCTGGAGCAGGTCATCACCTTCGAGGGCCCACAGAAGATAGCGGCGCTACTCATAGAGCCTGTGGTGGGCAGTAACGGCGTGATCGTTTACCCAGAGGGTTACCTGGAGGGCGTGCGCAGCCTCACCGATAAGCACGGCATCGTGCTCATCTTCGACGAAGTCATGACCGGTTTCGGCCGCGTTGGCGACCGCTTCGCCGCCACGCGCTTCGGCATCAAGCCCGACATGATCACCTTCGCCAAGGGCTCCTCCGCTGCTTACATCCCGTTGGGTGGGGTCATGATCCGCGAGGGTCTGGCTCAGTACTTCGATGACACGGCGCTCATGATCGGTCACACCTACGCGGGTCATCCGATGGCTGTGGCGGCCGGCCTCGCCACGGTGACGGCCCTCAAGAAGGAAGGCCTGTTCGAGCGCGCGCGGCAGCTTGACCCCATCCTGAAGGCCGGGCTGGGCGCGCTGAAGGAACGCCACAACGTCATAGGCGACGTGCGCGGTATCGGCGCCTTCTACACTATTGAGCTGGTCAAGGATCGCGACAGCAAGGAGCCGCTGGTGCCCTGGTACGGCGGCGACAACAGCCCGATGGCTAAGCTCGTCGGCGCTCTGCGCAGCAACGGCGTGTACGCCTTCGGCCGTTACAACGTGCTGCTCGTCACGCCGCCGCTCAACATCGCCGAGAGCGACATCAACGTCGGGCTCGAAGCGTTGGATAAGGCGCTAGAAGTTCTGGCTTAGGCTTTCCCGTCCTGGGGGGCTAGCCAAGCGCAGGTAAGATCCA
>JBBAFX010000232.1:0-3792 GCA_041655195.1 Trueperaceae bacterium | reverse complement strand
GCGTCGTAGCCCGCCGGGTCGGCCCACGTGTCGCGCGGGCGCAGCACCTCGCTCGGCACGGCGGGTGCCCGCACGGGCACGGCCAGCCCGAAGACCGGATCGGTGACAGTTTCTATGTCGTCTAATACGCCGTGCAGGGCGGCGCGCACCAGTGCGCGGGTGTAGGTCAGCTTTATCCTCGAACCCACGCCGTAACCGCCACCGGTCCAGCCCGTGTTCAGCAGCCACACGCGGGTGCCGTGCTCCTCCAAGCGGCGGCGCAGCATCTCTGCGTACTCCACCGGCGGGCGCGACATGAAAGGCGCACCGAAGCAAGCACTGAACGTAGCGGTGGGCTCCGTAACGCCGCGCTCGGTACCCGCCACCTTAGCCGTGTAGCCGCTCAGGAAGTGGTACATGGCCTGCTCGGTGGTCAGGCGCGCTATGGGCGGCAGCACCCCGAACGCGTCCGCGCTGAGGAACACCACGTCGGTCGGGTGCCGGCCCATGCCCGTCTTCGAAGCGTTCGGCACGAACTCTATGGGGTACGCGGAGCGCGTGTTCTCGGTCTTACTAACGTTCACGAAGTCAGGCTGGCGCGTGGTCTCGTCTAAGATCACGTTCTCCAGCAAGGCGCCGAAGCGCTGGCTGGCGGCGTAGATCTCGGGCTCCGCCTCGCTGGTTAGGTTCACAACCTTCGCGTAACAGCCACCCTCGAAGTTGAAGATGCCGTCAGCTGACCAGCCGTGCTCGTCGTCGCCGATGAGGTGCCTGTGACCATCGGCGGAGAGGGTGGTCTTGCCCGTGCCGGAAAGGCCGAAGAACAGCGCGGTGGCGCCGCTCACGGACTCGTTAGCGGAGCAGTGCATGGGGAAAACGTCCACGTCCGGCAGGACCATGTTCAGGGCCGAGAAGATGCTCTTCTTGATCTCGCCTGCGTACTCCGTGTCGCCCACCAGCACCAGCTTGTGCTCGAAGTCCATGGCCACCACGGTGCTCGTGTTGCAGCCGTGCCGCTCCGGGTCGGCCTTGAAGCTGGGGAGGTCCACGACCATCCAGTCCGGTTCGTCGTGCGCGGTTTCGGCGTCCACGAACAGGTTACGGGCGAACAGCGAATGCCACGCGTACTCGGTCACTACCCGCACGCGGATGCGGTGGTTCGGGTCGGCGCCGGCGTTCACGTCCTGCACGTACAACTGGCGGCCCTCCAGGTGAGCCTCCATGTCGGCGCGCAACCGCTCGAACGCCTCCTTATCCATAGGCTGGTTGGTCTTACCCCAGTCCACCTTCGACTCGGTGGCGGCGTTGCGTACGATGAACTTGTCCTTAGGCGAGCGGCCCGTGAACTTGCCGGTGTCGACCACCAGCGCGCCGGCGGCGTCCAGCTCGCCCTCGCCGTTGCGGATGGCGCTCTCAACCAGGCGGGCGGGCACGAGGTTCATCTCTAACCGGCTGCCGGATAAGCGCAAGGCGTGAGAGTCTACGTTCAGCACGGTAACCGCCTATGGCTGGTAGGCGAAAGCTGCGGCGTTACCGTCAGGCGAGCTGGTGCCCGCTGGGGTTCATGGTTCATCGTTCGGTCTGCTCCCATCGCTCGTAAACGTGCACCGCCCACATATACCAGCGCCAGCCGGCCCGCTCACGCCCGCCAGCGCCGCGCTCGTACACCTTTTCGCAAGCGGCTCACCAGCGGATGGTGACGCCGAACTCGATCCGGCTGCGCACCGGACTCACGGTCACGCCGCCATCGATACCTAGCCAGGGCGAGAACTGGTAGCCCAGCACGGCGCCTATCTCGGGCCGCGGCTGACCCTGTGTGCCGGCGGCCGGCAGGTCGATGCGGCCGATGATGTCCAGGTCCAGTGGCCCCAGCCCGTACCGCAGCAGCACCTCGTTGGTTATCGAGAAGTCGGGGTCGCTGCCGTCATAAGTGCCGATGCGGTACGAGGCGAACAGCTCGGGGTGCAGGTAGCCTCCCACCCGCAGCGACACGCCGAACGGCTGCCCGCCGTCCTCGATCAAGGACGAGAGGGACGTCGTGCGGATTTCGACCACGTCGAAGCCGAGCGCCTCCCGCAGGGCGGACTCCAGGCCGGAGACCACCAGCAGGTCTATGGCGGTGTCGAGCGCGCCCGTGGCGACCGCTTCGCCTAAGCCCCCGGCGCCTATGAGGTCCGCGTTCAGCTCGAAGCGTCCCAGCGTGACGAGCGCCATGAGTTCGGCCTCCGTGAACGGCCTTGTGGTGCTGCCAGCTCCGCTCTGCGAGTCGACCTCGATGATGGCGTTGGAGCCGAGGATGGGTTGGATGTCGAAGCGGAAACCGCCATCGTCGGTGGGCTCCAGAGGTCCGAAGAAGGCGAGCTTTACCTCGAACGTGCCGCCTTCGCGCGGCGCCGCGAAGCTGACGTTTGGGGCGGCGGAGACCACGCGCTGCTTGTCGAACTCGGCGTGCGCGGATACGTCCAGCTCGGGGAAGACGCCGCGGTTGGGCGTGAAGGTGGCCACGGCGCGGTCGATGGTGAAGTCGCGGCCGCCGAAGCGCAGGTTGCCGCGGATGGCGGAAGCGGTTCCCGCCAGGCGTGGCTCCGTGCCCGTGCCGCTCAGCACCAGGTCCATGCCGGCCTCGAACGATCCCACGTTGGTGGTGAGCGTCACGCGGCCGGGTGCGCGGATACCTAGCGAATCGAAGCGCAGGGCAGCCAGGCCTCCGCTGCGGGGTGCGCTCCCCTGAGCGGTAGGTGGGGGCGCCTCCACCGTCGGGATGGGCTCTACGTCCGGGTCGACGGCGCTCGCTTCCGCGGCTGGCGTGGGGGTGGCAGCGCGCCTGACCGCGGGGTCCACGATGACCTCCTCCGCAACTACGCTGCCGGAGAGCGCCACGCCGCCCGGTTCCGTGACCAGGCGGATGTCGGCGTCCACCACCGCGCTATCCACCAGCAGGCTGGGTAAGCGCGCCGTAACGCCAGCGCCCGTGGCCCTGATGTCGAGCGGCGCCAGCGTTCCCGCGATGGTTAGTGGCTGCTCGCCCATGACGCCCTCCAGTCGCACGGCGGGCGTGCCATCGGGCATTTGCTGCAAGCGGCCGTCGATACTCGTGAGGCGTCCGAACGTGCTGAGGTCAGCCGCGCCGGTGATACTGAGGTCGGTGCCGCCCAAGGTGAACGGGAAGAGCGATAGCAGCGCCTGTCCCTCCACGTCGAGCGTGCCGGTTATGGGTGCCAGCCCCTGCACGCGCGAGCTCACGTTCAGCGTTACCCCGTCCAGGTCGAGGTGGGTGTTCTGCAGGCGGTAACTGGTGCCCGCCACCGCCACGCGCAGGTCGGGGCTGGTTAGCTCGATGCTGGGGTTGGAGGCGTTGCCTAGCACGCTCAGGTCGAAGCTGCCCACGGCGCCAACGCCCAACCGTGCGAACTGCGGTATGAGGCCCAGCAGCGGCGTGAAGTCTGCCTGCTCGGCCTCGAGGTGGAAGTCGAAGTTCTCCTGCCGCAGTTCGCCGGAAGCGCGCCAGTTGCCGAGGCCCTCGAACTCTGCGCGCTCCACGAGCAGCGCCTGCTGGTCGTAAGTGACCGTGACGTTACCGAGCGTGGTGACCCCCATGCGCTCCAGCCGCACTTCTTCGGTGGCCAGCCGCAGGTAGCCTGCCGGCAGGTTGTTGAGGGGCCCGTCGAAGCGCATGACGCCCGTGAGGTCAGCGGAGAAGTCGGCCGGCCCGACCACGGCAGTTGAGAGCAGGTTCAGTGGGAAGCGCTCGAAGCGGAACATGCCGCTCAGGTTGCCGGCCGCCAGGTTGGCGCGGCCGATGGCGCCGCGCAA
>JBBAFX010000231.1:0-3801 GCA_041655195.1 Trueperaceae bacterium | reverse complement strand
CGTGTTCCGCGAGACCAGCCGCGTGCTCGTCAAGAACGTCAACATCATCAAGAAGTCGCAGCGGCCCACCCAGGAGAACCCGCGCGGCGGCTTCGTCGAGCAGGAAGCTGCCATTCACCTGAGCAACGTGCAGTTGCTCGACCCGAAGAGTGGCAAGCCCACCCGCATCGGCTACCGCTTCGAGGACGACGGCACCAAGGTGCGTTACGCCCTTGACAGCGGCACGAAGCTGGACGAGTGAGGAGTATGGAGAAGATCGAACTACCCATCAAGAAGCGCTACGCGGCCATAGTCCCGCAGCTCTCCGAGCGCCACGGCTACACCAACCCCATGGCCGTGCCCCGCATCGAGAAGATCGTGGTCAACATGGGCGTCGGCGAAGCGCGCGATGACTCCAAGGTCATCGAGAAGGCCTCCCGCGAGATCGCCCAGATCACCCTTCAGCGGCCCGCCGTCACCCGCTCCAAGAAGTCCGTCTCGAACTTCAAGCTGCGCGCCGGCATGCCCGTCGGCCTCCGCGCCACGCTCCGCGGCGTGAAGATGTGGGCCTTCCTGGACCGCCTCGTGAACATCGCGCTCCCGCGCGTGCGTGACTTCCGCGGCGTGCCCAGCAACAGCTTCGACGGCCGCGGCAACTACAGCCTCGGCATCCGCGAACAGATGGTCTTCCCGGAGATCAGCTACGACCAGGTCGACGCCACCCGTGGCATGGACATCACCATCGTCACCACCGCCAAGACCGACGAGGAAGCCCGCAGCCTGCTCGAGCTCCTCGGCATGCCCTTCAGGAAGTAAGGAGGATAGAGAGTGGCAACCAAAGCACACATCGCCAAGGCCAAGCGCACCCCCAAGTTCAGCTCGCGCAAGGAACAGCGTTGCAGCCGTTGCGGTCGTCCCCGCGCCTACCTGCGCGACTTCGGCGTCTGCCGTATCTGCATGCGCGAACTCGCGCACAAGGGCTACCTGCCCGGCGTAGTCAAGTCCAGCTGGTGAGCAGCACCGCGCCCGTACGGCGCAGCAAGCGAGACGAAGCAATCTCGGGGTACAGGTCGGCGCGCTTGCGCGGAAACCACCCCCACGGAGGAAGGTAAATGCAGACGGATCCAATCGCAGATATGCTCACCCGCATCCGCAACGCGGTCGCTAATCGCGACGCCAGCGTTGACGTGCCGGCGAGCAAGTTCAAGGCAGCCCTCGCACGGCTGCTCGTAGAAGAGGGCTACCTCAAGTCGGTCGAAGAGACCGATAAGGACGGCAAGCCCACCCTGCGCATCGGCCTCAAGTACGGCCACAAGCGCTCGCCCGTCATCCACTACATCCAGCGCGTCTCCACCCCGGGCCGCCGCGCGTACGCCAAGGCGTCGCACGTGCCCGTGGTGCGTGGCGGGCTGGGCGTGGCCATCATCTCCACCTCCGCCGGCCTCCTGGCCGACCGTGAGGCCCGCCGCACCAACGTCGGCGGCGAGATCATCTGCGAGGTCTGGTGATGAGCCGCATCGGCCGTTCGCCCATCACGCTCCCCAAGGGTGTCGAGACCAAGATCACCGAGCCCGGCAAGGCCAGCGTTAAGGGTCCCAAAGGCAGCCTCGAAGTGGTCTTCAGCCCGCGCCTTGACGTGAAGCTGGAAGACGGTGTCCTCACCGTCACCCGCCCCACTGACAACCGCACCGACCGTGCCCAGCACGGCCTGGCGCGCACCCTCATCAACAACGCCGTCCTGGGCGTAACCGAGGGCTACGAGAAGAAGCTCGAGATCCACGGCGTGGGTTTCCGCTGCCAGAACAAGGGCTCGAGCCTCGAGCTCAGCCTGGGCTTCTCGCACCCGGTGCTCATAGAAGCGCCGCAAGGCATCACCATCCAGGCCACCGAACCGACCCGGATCACCGTCAGCGGAATCGACAAGCATCTGGTAGGTCAGGTAGCCGCCAACATTCGCGCAGTCCGTCCGCCCGACAGCTACCACGGCAAGGGCGTCCGTTACGCCGGCGAGGCAGTGCGCCTCAAGGCCGGTAAGACGGCGGCGCGCTGAGAGCCGAGGCTAACCAATGAACCAGACTGCAATGATCCGCAAGGAACGCCGTGCCAACCGCACGCGCCGGCGCCTCCGCCGCCCGGTCGAAACCGGCCGGCTCAGGCTCTCCGTCTTCCGCAGCGCCAGGCACATCTACGCGCAGGTTATCGACGACACCACCGGCACCACCGTGGCCGCCGCCAACAGCAAGGCCATGGGACTCACCGGTAACAAGACCGAGCAGGCGACCCAGGTGGGCAAGGCGCTCGCCGAGCGCGCCCTGGCGGCCGGCGCTAAGAGCGTCGTGTTCGACCGTGGCTCCTTCAGGTACCACGGCCGCGTCAAGGCCCTCGCCGAAGGGGCCCGCGAAGGAGGCCTCGACTTCTGATGGCTGATACCGATTTTCAGGACAAGGTGATCTTCATCCGCCGCACCGCCAAGACCTACAAGGGTGGCCGACGGTTCCGCTTCGGTGCCATGGTGGTCATCGGCGACGGCGAGGGCCGCGTAGGCGTCGGCCTCGGCAAGGCGCGTGAAGTGCCCGTGGCCGTACAGAAGGGCCAGTACGTGGCCCGCCGCAACCTCATCGAGGTACCCATCGAGGAGGGCGGCACCATCCCCCACGAGGTCATCGGCGCTCACGGCACCAGCCGCGTCATGCTCAAGCCCGCGGGCGAAGGCACCGGCGTCATCGCCGGCATGGTTCCCCGCGCCATCGTGGAACTGGCCGGTTACACCAACCTCCTCACCAAGGAGCTCGGCTCCCGTAACCAGACCAACGTGGCCTACGCAGTTATCGACGGCCTCAAGCAGCTCCGCACGTTCGAGGAAGCTAAGCGCAAGCGGGAGATGGCGGAATGATCAAGGTGACCCTCAGGCGTAGCCTGATCGGAGTACCAAAGGATCAGCGCGCCACCATCAACGCCCTCGGCCTACGCAAGACGGGGGACGTCCGCGAAGTCGTCGACAACGAGAGCACGCGCGGCATGCTGCGCAAAGTAGAGCACTTGCTCGTCATCGAAGGGCAGGAGAAGCAGTGAAGCTCAACGAACTCAAGCCCGCGCCCGGGTCCAAGAAGACCCGCCGGCGCGTCGGCCGCGGCCTCGGATCGGGCAAGGGTAAGACCGCCGGGCGTGGCCAGAAAGGCCAGAAGAGCCGCAGCGGCTTCTCGCAGGGCGCCGGTTGGGAAGGCGGGCGTTCGCGCCTCATCATGCGCCTACCCAAGCGCGGCTTCACCCGCGTGAAGGACCCCCTGCAGCTCGTCAACCTCCGCGACCTCAACGGCTTCGCCGAAGGCGACAGCATCGACGCTGCCAAGCTCACCGCTGCCGGCCTCGTGCGCCGCACCGACCACCCCGTCAAGCTCCTCGCCGATGGCGAGCTGACCGTGAAGGGCCTGGTTATCACCGTTGACGCTGCCTCCAAGGGCGCCGTCGAGGCCGTGACCGCGGCCGGCGGTAAGGTCGTCCTCCCCGAACCCGTCGAGGAGAAGTAAGGATGCTCAAGGCCTTTCGCAATGCTCTGGTGATACCGGACTTGCGGGCCAAGCTGCTCGTCACCATCGGGCTCTTGGCGGTGTACCGCCTCATGGCTCACATCCCGACCCCGGGTGTGGACATCGAGGCGCTGCGCGCCAGCGGGTTCGGTACCGGCGCACTGGGGCTGCTCAACTTCATCTCGGGCGGCAACTTCGAGCAGTTCTCGATCGCAGCGCTGGGCGTCATCCCGTACATCACCGCGAGCATCATCATCCAGCTACTCACCTCCACTTACCCGCCCCTCCAGAAGCT
>JBBAFX010000230.1:0-3810 GCA_041655195.1 Trueperaceae bacterium | reverse complement strand
CGCGCGCCTGGGCTTCCTCGAGGACGTGGGTCTCGACTACCTGAGCCTCGACCGCAGCGCCAACACGCTCTCCGGCGGCGAGGCGCAGCGCATCAGGCTCGCTACGCAGGTCGGCAGCGGCCTCACAGGCGTGCTGTACGTGCTGGACGAACCCTCCATCGGTCTGCACCCGCGCGACAACGCCCGGCTGCTCAAGACCCTGCTGCACCTGCGCGACCTGGGTAACACGCTCATCGTGGTCGAACACGACGAGGAGACCATGCGCGCCGCCGACTACATAGTGGACTTAGGTCCGGGCGCCGGGGTGCACGGCGGCGAGGTAGTGGCGGCCGCCGAACCGGACGAGTTCGTGAAGCACAAGCGCTCGCTCACCGCCGCGTACCTGCGGTCCGAGAAGAAGATCGCCGTGCCCGAGAAACGCCGCGAGGGTAACGGCAAGAAGCTCGTGGTGGTAGGCGCACGCGAGCACAACCTGAAGGAGATCGACGTGACGTTCCCGCTGGGCACGCTCACGTGCGTAACGGGCGCCTCGGGTTCCGGCAAGTCGACCCTCGTGAAGGGCATCCTGCACACGGCTCTAGCCAAGCGGCTCTACCGCGCTAAGGCGCAGCCCGGCGCGCACACGCGCATAAAGGGCGCCGAGCACGTTGATAAGGTCATCGAGATCGACCAGAGCCCCATCGGCCGCACGCCGCGCTCGAATCCCGCCACCTACACGGGCATCTTCACGGACATCCGCGACCTCTACACCCGCGCGCCCGAGTCGCGCAAACGCGGCTACAAGCCGGGGCGTTTCTCCTTCAACGTCAAGGGCGGGCGCTGCGAGGCGTGCAAGGGCGACGGCACCGTGAAGGTAGAGATGTACTTCCTGCCCGACATCTACGTGCCGTGCGAAGTGTGTAAGGGCGCGCGCTACAACCGCGAGACGCTCGAGGTGAAGATCCGCGGCAAGTCCATAGCCGACGTGCTGGAGATGACCGTGGCCGAGGGGCTCGAGTTCTTCGAGAACATCCCCGCCATAGCCCGCAAGCTGCAGCTCATGCAGGACGTGGGCCTCGGTTACATAAAGATCGGTCAGTCCTCCCCCACCCTGTCGGGCGGCGAGGCGCAGCGCGTGAAGCTCGCCAGCGAGCTCGGCCGCCGCAGCACGGGCCAGACCCTCTACATCCTCGACGAGCCGACCACCGGCCTGCACTTCGACGACACCCGCAAGCTCCTCGACGTGCTGCACCGCCTGGTGGAGCAGGGCAACACCCTGGTCGTCATCGAGCACAACCTCGACGTCATCAAGACCGCCGACTGGATCATCGATCTAGGCCCCGACGGCGGCGCCCGCGGCGGCACACTGGTGGCCACCGGCACGCCCGAGGAGGTGGCCCAGAACGACGCCAGCGCCACCGGCAAGTTCCTGCGCGGCGTGGAGGGTATCAGGGAGCGTCTACCCGCGGAAGTGGCGGACGTAGCCTGACCGCCGCCGCCGTGAACCCACCGACCCCCGTCACAGGTGAGCGCGCGGCGAAGTACGATGCCGTGCGAGGGAGGGACTCTCAGTGATCCGCACGGTGGGTATGCCACAACGCCTCTTCATAGGCCTCTTCTTCTTCCTGGCGGCCGTGGTCTGCGCTGTGGCGCCGATGCCCATCCTGTTCCGCTCGCTCGGCATCGCGCTGTGCGCTTACCTGGGGTTCTCCATGGCGGGCATGCCCGCCGCCTACCTCACGGCGCTGCTGGCGCCGCCGGTGGGCCTCATCGGTGGCGACCCGGACTGGCTGGTGATGCTGCCCGTGGTTCTGTCCGGCAACCTCCTGGCCATGATCGGTCTCGAGTACGGTTGGCGCCTGCTGGCTGTGCCCCTCTCCCCCGTCCTGCTGGTGCTACCGGCCCTGGTCGCGTGGCAGTTGCCGCAACGCATGGCGCTGTTCGAGGTCACCCTGCCCTGGGACGGGCAGCAGGGCACCTGGGTAGCCCTCCACCTGCTGGTGGCGGCGGCCGGGGTGCTCGTTTCGCTCTACCTGGACCGGCGCCGGGCGCGCCTCGCTGCCGCCTGAACCCACCGGAGCCCCCGTGAGCTTTCTCGAGCGCCTCTTCCACCCGAACTGGTTCATGCCCACCGCCATCGCGGTGGTGCGCACGTTCGCGCGCCTCTTCTACGGCCTCAAGGTTTACGGGCTCGAGAACGTGCCCGCCACGGGCGGCGCCGTGGTGGCCTGCAACCACGTCAGCACCTGGGACCCGCCCATCGTCGGGGTGGCTATCAACCGCAAGCTCGAGTTCATGGCCAAGAAGGAGCTGTTCGAGAAACCGCTCCTGCGCGCCGTTATGCGCGGCCTGCGCGCCTTCCCCGTGGACCGCGAAGGCCAGGACATAGGCGCCATCAAGGAGGCGCTGCGGCGTCTGAAGGACGGGCGCGTCATCGGCATCTTCGTGCAGGGCACGCGCAACGCTGGCGACGCAGCCGCGTTGGACGGCGCTAGCTTCCTCGCCCAGCGCGCCGCGGTACCGCTGGTGCCCACCGCCATCTGGCGTGAGGGACGCGCTTTCCACGTGTCGTTCGGTCCGCCGCTGACCCCCACGGGCCGCACGCGTGACGACGCCCGTGAGCTAACCAAGGACATCATGGAGAAGATCGGCGCCCTCCTGCCAACCGAAAAGGAATTGGCGTAAGCCTCACCACTCGTAAGCGATTAACGCGTCGCTGAGCGGCTTTTCTCTTGTATCGACCGGGGTCGTCTGCTACAGTGCCTTAACACCCACACGGAACCTACAGGAGGGCAAGATGGCGAAGCGTATGGCGAAGACCGTCTCGAAGGCCGACCTGGTCAACGCGGTCGCGGAGGGCACCGCGCTACGGAAGAAGGACGTTAAGGACGTTCTGGATTCCGTGCTGGACAACATCAGCACCCAGCTCGGCAAGGGGAACAAGGTGCAGCTGACGGGCTTCGGCACCTTCGAGGTGCGCTCGCGTAAGGCGCGCACGGGCGTGCGCCCTGGCACCACCGAGAAGATCAAGATCCCGGCCAGTAAGTACCCGGCGTTCAAGCCCGGCAAGGGCCTGAAGGACAGCACCCGCAAGTAAGAGCACGCTGTGTACCTCAGGTACGCAGAGACTGTGCACAGTTAGGTACGCCGCGACGCCGGAACCCTCCGCGTCGCGGCTACACTTGATGAAGCATGGGACTCCTAGATCAGATCGGCCCTGTCATGGTCGGGCCCTCCAGTTCGCATACCGCCGGCGCCTGCCGGCTCGCGCTCCTCGCGCGCCACGCGCTGGGCGGCACGCCCCGCACCGCGCGCCTGGTGCTGCACGGCTCGTTCGCTAAGACCGCCAAGGGGCACGGCACGGACCTGGCCCTGGCAGGCGGCTTGCTCGGCTACATGCCCGATGACCCGCGCCTTAGGAACGCTTTCGATCACGCGCAGGAAGCGGGCCTCGAGCTCGATTACGTGACCGCCGACCTTGGCGATATTCACCCGAACTCCGTGCGCCTAGAGCTCACGGGCCCTAACGAGGAGAGCGTGTCGGTCATGGGCTCAAGTCTGGGGGCGGGCTTCGTGCGCGTGACGCAAGTCAACGGTTTCGACGTGCACGTCAGCGGCGCTTACCACACGCTGCTCGTGCTGCACACCGACCGGCCGGGCGTCATCGCCCGCGTGGCCGGCGTGGTGGCCGACGACGACGGCAACATAGCCACGGCCTTCTCGGCCCGCCAGAAGCGCGGTGGGCACGCCATGATGTCGGTAGAGATAGACAAACCGCTGGCCGCTTACGCCACGCGCTACTTGGCGGAGCTGCCGTACGTGCACTGGCTC
>JBBAFX010000229.1:0-3814 GCA_041655195.1 Trueperaceae bacterium | reverse complement strand
CTGTGGCCCATCATGTCGGGCTCCGAGACCTGGTACTACACGGTGTCGCTGGCGGGGCTCGTCACGTTCCTGGTGGGCGGCATCTTCGCCGTGGTGCAGAACGACCTCAAGGGCATACTGGCGTACTCCACCATCAGCCACTTAGGGCTCATCACGTTGCTGCTGGGCCTCAGCACGCCCCTTGCGCTCGGCGCCGCCATCTTCCACGTCTTCAACCACGCCACCTTCAAGGCGTCATTGTTCATGGCCGCCGGCATCATCGATCACGAGACCGGCACTCGAGACGTCAGACGATTGTCGGGCCTCATGCGGTACATGCCCATCACAGGCGCACTAGCCATAATCGCGGCCGGCTCCATGGCCGGCGTGCCACTCCTGAACGGCTTCATCTCCAAGGAGATGTTCCTCACCGAGGCCCTCGAGATCCACACGGGCTCGCTCCTCGACCGGCTCCTGCCCGTGCTGGCCACGATAGGCTCCGCGTTCAGCGTGCTGTACTCGGTGCGTTTCATCCACCAGGTCTTCTTCGGGCCGGAACCCAAGGACCTGCCGCGCGAACCGCACGAGCCCGTCAGCTGGATGCGCCTGCCGGTCGAACTGCTGGTGCTCATCTGCCTGGTGGTCGGCATCGTGCCCGGTTACGTGGTGGGGCCGCTGCTGCAGACGGCCGTGGCTCCCCTGCTCGGCGTCGCTACGCCCAACTACAACCTGGCGCTCTGGCACGGCTTCACGCCAGCGCTGCTGCTCAGCGTCATAGCGCTGGTGGGCGGCGTGGTGGGTTACGTGCTGCTCTACCGCTACCTCGGCAACCGCGACTACACCACCGCCCCGTGGGCGGGCCGCGTGCGAGCCCGACAGCTGTTCGACTACAGCCTGCGCTACTTGGAGATCGGCGCCATGCGCTTCACGCGCTTCTTCGGCACCCGCCGCATGCAGCCGCAGCTCTTCCTGCTGGTGCTGGTGGCGGTGGTAGCGGGCGCCTCGCCGTTCATCCTTGAACGTTACTGGGATAGGCCGTTGGCCCCGCTCATTGGCGAACTGCCGCTCACCCCTAGCGACCCGAGCTTCATAGCCATCTGGCTCTTCGGCGCCGCCAGCGCCGTGGGCGCCGCGGTCCTCGCTAAGTTCCACCGCCTGGCGGCCGTCATCCTCGCCAGCGGCGCGGGCCTGGTGGTGTGCCTCACCTTCGTGTGGCTCTCAGCGCCGGACCTGGCCGTAACCCAGCTGCTGGTAGAGATCGTGACCACGGTGCTCCTGCTGCTGGGCCTGCGCTGGCTGCCCCGCCGGCTGGAGGGTCTGCCCCCGCCCGGCGGCATGCTGCGCGCCAACCTGCGGCGGGCCCGCGACCTGGTGCTGGCGCTGGCGGCGGGCGGTGGGCTGGCCGCGTTCGCGTTCGCGTCCATGACGCGCCCCTCCACGGGCGGCATCTCCGATTACTTCCTGCGCAACTCGTACGAGGGCGGCGGCGGCAAGAACGTGGTGAACGTGCTGCTGGTCGACTTCCGCGGTTTCGACACCATGGGCGAGATAACGGTGCTCGGCATCGTGGGCCTCACCGTCTTCGCGCTGCTGCGCCGCTTTAGGCCCGCCCGCGAGGTGCTCGGCTTGCCCCGCCAACAGCAGCGCCAGCTGGCTTACGACGAAGCGCGCGAGGGACGCGAGGCCGGCGACACCGCAGCCGACTACCTGCACGTGCCGCGCGTGGTCATGCACTTGCTCTTCCCGCTCATCATCATGGTGGCCGCGTTCCTCTTCTTCCGGGGTCACGACGAGCCGGGCGGAGGTTTCGCTGCCGGCGTGGCCATGTCCATAGCGTTCATCCTGCAGTACATGGCCAGCGGCACCCGCTGGGTGGAGGAACGCTTGCGCGTGCTCCCCATCCGCTGGATCGGTTTGGGCCTCATGCTGGCCGCCGCCACGGGTGTGGGCTCTTGGCTCTTTGGCAAACCGTTCCTCACCTCCGCTCACACCACCATCAACATCCCGCTTCTGGGCGAGTTGCACCTGGTTTCCGCCACGTTCTTCGACCTGGGCGTGTTCCTGCTGGTGGTCGGCGCTACCGTACTTATGCTCATCGCAATAGCTCACCAGTCCATCCGCAGGCCGCGTGAAGCAGACGCCGCGGTCGACCTGCCAGATGACGAAGACGACCTGAACGACGAGGAGGGCAACTGATGGAGATAGTCCTCGCCCTCGGGATCGGCGTGCTGGCCACGGCCGGCGTTTACCTGATGCTCAGGCCGCGCACGTTCCAGGTCATCATCGGCCTCACTCTCACCACCTACGCGGTGAACCTCTTCCTGGTCAGCACCGGCCGCGTGAAGCTCGGCGTGCCGCCCCTGGTGGAGGGCGCCGTTGTCGACGTGGCCGCGCACGCGGACCCCGTCCCGCAGGCACTGGTGCTCACCTCCATCGTCATCTCGTTCTCCATGACCGCGCTGTTCCTGGTCATCCTCCTGGCGGCGCGGGGCCTCACCGGCACCGACCACGTAGACGGCGAGGAGGGTGACAAGTGACCGGCTTCGCTAATCACGTCATCATCCTGCCCATAGTGCTGCCGGTGGTGGCGGGCGCCATCATGCTCCTGCTCGACGAGCGCCGCCGCGAGCTCAAGAACCGCATCAGCATCACCGCCGCGCTGGGCATAGCGGTCAGCGCCATCTGGCTCCTGATCCAGGTCGAGAACCCCAACACGCCCGAGGCGTTCGTTTACAAGCTGGCCGACTGGGCCGCGCCCTTCGGCATAGTGCTGGTGGCCGACCGGCTGTCGGCGCTCATGGTGCTCGTCACGGCCATCGTCGGGGCGGTAGCGCTCATCTACTCCATCTCGCGCTGGGCGGTGCTGGGCCCCAGGTTCCACAGCCTGCTGCTGCTACTGCTCATGGGCCTCTCCGGGGCGTTCCTAACGGGCGACCTCTTCAACCTCTACGTCTTCTTCGAGGTCCTGCTGGCCGCCTCGTACGGCTTGCTGCTGCACAGTTCCGGCAAGCGCCGCGTGAAGGCGGGCCTGCACTACGTGGCCGTCAACCTGGCGGGTTCGTTCTTCTTCCTAGTCGGCGTGGGCCTCATCTACGCCCTCACCGGCACGCTGAACATGGCCGACCTGGTGGAGCGCATGGCCGCCCTGCCGGCGGATCAGGTGCCGCTACTCAAGGCGGGCGCCGCCGTGCTGGGCGTAGCGTTCCTGGTCAAGTCGGGCGCCTGGCCCCTCAACTTCTGGTTGCCCACCACCTACTCCGCCGCGGCGGCGCCGGTGGCTGCCATCTTCTCCGTCATGACCAAGGTCGGGGTGTACATCATCCTGCGCCTCTCCAGCCTGCTCTCCGCCACGGAGGGCAACTTCGAGCTGTTCGGCGCCTCCTGGCTGCTGTTCGGCGGTATCGGCACCATCCTCTTCGCCACCTTCGGGGTGCTCTCCACTAGGCACGTGCCGCGCATCGCTGGGTACGCCACCATCATCTCCTCGGGCACCATCCTGGCCATCATCGGCAGCGGCAGCGAGGCGGTCATCTCGTCTGCCCTCTACTACCTGGTGGGGTCAACGCTGGGGCTGGCGGCGCTCTTCCTGCTGGCCGACCAGATAACCCGGCGCGAGCGCCTCGAGGCCGCCGGTCAGGACGTGGGCCCCATCTTCCACGACGACTACGACACGGCCCTCCTCAGCGAGTTCGAGGGCGTGGAGCTGGGCGAGGACATACCGCGCGGCACCGCGCTGCTGGCCAGCAGCTTCTTCCTCGTCACCGTGCTGCTGGTGGGACTGCCGCCACTGTCGGGCTTCATGGCCAAGTTCGGCATCCTCTCCAGCCTGCTGAAG
>JBBAFX010000228.1:0-3831 GCA_041655195.1 Trueperaceae bacterium | reverse complement strand
CCGCGCCTACCCGGTGCTGCAGGGTTACGCCACTTTGCCCTAGCTGTTGGTGTTCCTCATCCCGTTGCTGGTAGATACCGGAGTAGTGCGCGGCGGCTGGAGCTGGTTGCTGGTTTTCGGCTGCCTCCTCGCGGCCGACATCCTTTCGCGACGCATACGGCGCTGGTACGAGGGCCGCTTCGGTCTCGTGCGGCCCGTGGGCGGCAAGGGCTGGGGGCCGTTCCTCTCCTTCATTGGACTATCGCTGCTCGGATTCGTGCTGATACCGGGCCTATTGGTGCGGTTCATGGGGGTATCGACCGCAGTGTTCGATGGCGACGTACTCTCTTGGCCCTTCGTAGTGCTCGGGTCCGTTCTATTGGGCTCGGGGTTCATGTACAGGCCGTACCTGCCGTTCAACGTCATCGCTGGCGCGCTTCTTCTCTCGTTGGCGCTTGTGCCGCTGGGCGACTTGTTGGGCCTGGCGGGAGGAGTTCACCCGTTCAATTCTGCCGCCAGGCTCCCGGTTTTGGCGCTGGGGCTGATTTGTCATGCCTTCACCGCGCACGCCACGTTGGTGCGCGAACTCCACCAGATTCAACTCGAGTTGGGTGACCCCGGGGCCGTCGGTAATGGCGACACCGACAACGAGAGCATCTGCGCATGAGCGAACCGTTCCAGGAACTCGCCTCGCTGAACAAGCTCATCCACGAACCGGGCCGGCTGGCCATCGTCACGGCCCTTTCGGCTTGCGAGTCTGCCGACTTCGTGTTCTTGCTGCGCCTCACGGGCCTGTCGAAAGGCAACCTGTCGGCGCACCTGAGCAAGTTGGAGGAGGCGGGCGTAGTGATGATCCGTAAGGAATTCGCGGGCAAGGTGCCGCGCACGGTGGTCAGCCTGACCAACGACGGGAGGGGCAGCGTGCGGGCCTACTGGGAACAGCTCGAGCGGCTGAAGCGCGAGGCTGGCAAATGGCGGCCAGTGGTGGAGCCCGCGTGACCTAACTCAACCGCCCCGCGCCCCGAGCAGCACCTCCGGATAATCGCCGATAAGCCCATCCACCCCGTCCTCCAGCAACCTCCGCGCGAGCGGCTCTTCGTTCACGGTCCACACGAACACAGCTAGGTCGGCGGCGTGCCATTCGCTCACGCGCTCCGGCGTGACTAGCGTGTGGTGCGGGTGTACCGCTGCTACCGGCAGGCTCGGCAGTAGCGCTAGGGCGCTGGCCTCATAAGCGAGGAAGGCCAGCGGCGCCGCCACGCGGCGTTCGGCTAGGCGTAGTAACTCCAGAGGATCGAAGCTCGAGATCCACACGCACTCGACCACCTCAGCGGGCCAGCTGGCCAACTCGGCAGCCAGGTCGGCGGCGCGCGAGTCGTTGAACGGCTCGCCCGTCTTCAGCTCTAAGTTGGCGAGCCCCTGCGGGTGCTCCTCCAGCAAGCCGCGCAGGTCGGCCAAGGTGAGGAGCGAGGGTTCTGCACGCTTCAGGTCGGCTAGGTCGTTCAGGGCTATCAGGGTTTCGTTCGTCATGACCGGCCCGATGAACGGGTCGTGGTTCACCACCAGCGCGCCGTCCAGTGTGCGGTGGAGGTCGGTCTCCACTCCGTCTAGGCGCGTGAAGGCCGTGGTCAGAGACTCGCGGCGGTTCTCCGGCGCCACGCGCGGGGCCCCGCGGTGGCCCAGTACTAACGGCAGGCGGCCGCTCCACGGGCGGGCGGTCTTCGGATCGGTTCGGTCCATGAAACGGATGATACGGCCGGCACCTACCACACGCCACCACGCAATGACGCCGCCGTGACATGGGCTGAGTAACCTGCCTTGGCGCCAAAGCGGCGTGAAGGTGGTTACGGGCAAGCGCGGCTAGAATGTTTCGGTCGTAAGGTAATCTAGCGAAAAATACTATGGAGGTACGTATGAAACGCATCCTGCTGGTCCTCGCAAGCCTCGCCCTCCTGGCGAGCGCGTTCGCTCAGACTCAGATCGAGTTCTGGCACGCTTTTTCCGACGCCAACCGCTCCGGTTGGATCCAGGACCGTATCGACGAGTTCAACGCCCAGCTGGCCGCCGACGGCCGCAACTACGTAGTGGTCGGCGAGCGCAAGGGCAGCTACCCCGAAACGCAGCAAGCTGCTGTACTGGCCGCCCGCCAAGGCAACCCGCCTCACCTGGTGCAGCTTTACGAAGTGGGCAGCCAGATCGCGGTTGACTCCGGCATCTTCATGCCCGTCATCGAGCTCGGCGCCTTCGACACCGACGATTACATCGCTCCGGTGCTGAACTACTACACCATCGGCGGTCAGGTGAACTCCATCCCCTTCAACTCCTCCAGCCCAATCATCTACGCCAACCGCACCCTCATGGACGCCGCCGGTATCGACTCCGTACCGCGCACCATGGGCGGCATCCTCGAAGCCTGCCAGGCTGCTGAGGACGCGGGTGTTCTCACCGCCGACGTCAAGTGCTTCGGCATGAGCCTCAACGGCTGGTTCATCGAGCAGTGGGTCGCCGAGCAGGGCGAACCGCTCGTGAACAACGACAACGGTCGCGCCGGCCGCGCTACCGAGGTGCTCCTCACCTCCGACGCCGTTAAGAACGTCTTCAACTTCATGAAGGACCTCAACGACAACGGCTGGTACACCTACACCGGTCGTCTCGAGGACTGGGACGGCTCCGACGCCATCTTCGCTAACGGCAACGCCATGTTCCACATCACCTCCACCGCGGACCTCGTCAACATCACTAACTCCGTGGGCACCTCCTTCGACCTGGTCACCGGCCAGCTCCCCATCGTGGACGGCACCGTGCGTAACGGCGTGGTCATCGGCGGCGCCAGCGTGTGGCTGGTGCGCGACCACCCCGAGGAAGAGCTGCACGTGGCCCGCGAGTTCGTGCTGTACATGACCAACCCCGAGAACATGGTCTCGTGGCACAAAGCCACCGGCTACTACCCCGTGCGTAACAGCAGCGTCGACCTGCTCGAAGCCGAAGGCTGGTTCGACGAGTTCCCGAACGCCAGCACCGCGTTCGATCAGCTGCTGAACACCATCCCCAACTCCGCCACCGCCGGTGCGCTCATGGGCACCTTCCAAGCCACCCGCACCATCGTCGAGGAAGCCCTGCAGAAGGTCTTCGCCGGCGCCACGGTTGACTCCGCTCTGGAAGAAGCCAAGCGCCTCGCCGACGCCGCCCTGGCCGAGTACAACGCCAACTTCTAAGCCGACGCGTAAGCGTTAGCTAGACCGGGTACGGGGCCGCCGCCAGCCTGAACAGCGGCGGCCCAGCCCGTTACTCCCTCGCCCGGTGATAGCTTGTGAGCGGCCACAGCCGCCAACTTCAGAACGCGCCCGGAGGAACGCATGAGAGCCAGCCCCGTCTTCAAGAGTCGAGCGTTGCCCTGGCTGCTGCTGGTGCCCACGCTCATCATCCTGCTGGTGTTCCTCTACTTCCCGGTCATCCAGTCGTTCGTGCTCAGCCTGTACCGCAGCAACCTGTTCCTCGGCACGCAACGGTTCATCGGGCTCGAGAACTTCAAGAACATCTTCACCGGCGTGCTGGCGCCCGGCTTTCGGCAGGTGCTGCTGCAGACGTTGCTCTTCAGCGGCGTGGTGGTGTTCTTCGGACTGGCGGTCAGCCTGGCGCTGGCCACGCTAGCCAACCAGCCCGTGCGCGGCGCGCGCGTGTACCGGCTGCTGCTTATCTGGCCTTTCGCCCTGTCACCGGCGGTGGCGGGCACTATCTTCCTGTTCATGTTCAACCCCGAGGTTGGCGTGGTGAACCAGTTGCTCAACTCCTGGTTCGGTATCAAACCGCGCTGGCTCGACACCCCGACGCTGGCGTTCATGCTGGTCAGCG
>JBBAFX010000227.1:0-3833 GCA_041655195.1 Trueperaceae bacterium | reverse complement strand
CCCGGCGCCAGCGGCAGCTCCGCAGCGGCGCAGAGCAGGTGGCGGGGGTGCAGTTCGTCGTTGAAGGGGTCCGCCACGGCGTCCTCCACCGGGCCGTCGACCAGCGCGCCTTGGTGCGTGCGGTAGTACTCGTCTAGCGGATCGGCGCCCGGCACGAGCAGGGTGAGGGCGCGGCGCCCCTCGCGCCCGGCGCGGCCGGAACGCTGCCATAGAGCCATCTTCGAGCCGGGGTAACCCACCAGCACCACAGCGTCCACCCCGCCGATGTCGACCCCTAGCTCCAGTGCGCTGGTGCTGGTCAGCACGGTGATGTCGCCGCTGCGGAAGCCCGCCTCAATGAGGCGGCGGTCCTCGGCCGTGTACCCCGCGCGGTAGCTCTGGATGGTGGTGCCGAGGGGCTCCCCCACCAGGCCGGCCGCGTAACGCCTTATCAGCTCCGCGCCCTTGCGCGAGTTGCAGAAGAAGAGGCTCTTGACCCCGTGCCGGGCGAAGGTAGCCGCCAGTTGCGCCGCCTCGCTGTTGGCACTGCGGCGTCTCTCCCCCGCCGAGTCCGCGGCGGGCGGCTGCCAGATGATGAACTCACGCGCCGCGGCGGGCGCCTCGTCCTCGTCGACCAGCACGAAGTCGCGGCCCGTCAGGCGCTGTGCGTGAGCGGCCGGGTTACCCACCGTGGCGGAGGCGGCCACCACGGCCGGCCGCGCTCCGTACGCCTCAGCCATGCGCAACAGCCTGCGCACCACGTTGGCCACGTGCGAACCGAGCACGCCCCTGTAAGCGTGCAACTCGTCGAGTACCAGCAAGTCGAGCGAGCCCAGGAAGCCGGCCCAGTCGGAGTGGTGCGGCAGTATGCCGTAATGCAGCATGTCCGGGTTGGTGAGGATGACGCGGGCGTTCTGCCTCACGGCGGCGCGCTTGTCTGTGGGGGTATCACCGTCGTACGTCCGTATGCTCTCACCAGCGCCAGTCAGGTCGAGGCGCTCGCCCAACTGCCGTAGCCGCAGCAACTGGTCGTTAGCCAGGGCCTTGGTCGGATACAGGAGCAGCGCTGAGCGCCCCTCCGCCAGGGCGTGCAGCACGGGCAGCTGGAAAGCCAGCGACTTGCCGGAGGCGGTGGAGGTAGCCACCACCACGTCCTGCCCGGCGCCCGTGTGCTGCAGCGCGGCGGCTTGGTGCTCGTACGGCGCCAACCCCAAGCGGCTTACGAGCTGGGCGTAGGCGCCCGTGTAGTCGGGCACGCTGCGGCCCCGGCGGGGCGGGAAGAAGTGGTACCCCACCACCTGCTCCTCGTACCCGTCCAGTTGGGTGAGGAAGGCGTGGAAGCTCTGGTCTGGGTCCTTAGCCACGGGTACCCAAGGGTACCGGAGCGGGACGGCCGCACCGAGGGCCGAGTGATACACTCCCCGCGTGACGAATGCGAGGTTCGGACAGGCGTGACGAGCGCACTGGTCTTCTTGCTCTATCTCTTCGGTATCCCCTACATCTTCCTGATGGTGATGGTTGTGGTGGGCATGTTCAAGGCTCGCCCCACTGGCCGCAGCGACGCGCTGCCCAGCGTGAGCGTGGTGCTGCCCGCCCATAACGAGGAAGAGAAGCTGGGCGCCACCCTGGCATCGCTGGCGCAGCAGCGCTACGCCGGCAGCCTCGAGTTCGTGATCGTGGACGACCGCTCCACCGACGGCACGCGGAGCATCATCGAGACTTACGTGGCCAAGGACTCCCGCTTCCGCCTGGTGAGCGTGGCGGAACCCAGCCGTAAGCTGGCGCCCAAGGTTAACGCCGTGAACCACGGCATCCGCCACTCTGAGGCCGAGATAATAGTGGCCACCGACGCGGACTGCCGCTACCACCCGGAGTGGGTGGCAGGCTTGGTTGAGCACTTCGAGCCCGACGTGGCCATGGTGGTGGGGTACGTGAGCACCAGCCTTCCGGGCGCGGCGCGCACGCTGCTGCAGCGCTTCGAGAGCGTGGACTGGTTCACCCTCATGCTCGTGTCGCGCTCCATGACGCGCTTCGGGCTCAAGTTCGCGAGCAGCGCTAACAACTTGGCGTACCGCCGCGGCGCTTTCGACTCCGTGGGCGGCTTCGGCGCCGCCGGGCGCGCACCGAGCGGCGACGAGGACCTGCTCACGCAGCGGCTGGGGCGCATCAGCGGCTCGCGGGTGGTGTTCGCTGAGGACGAACGCACGCGCGTGCTGACGCAGGGCGCCCCCACCACGCGGACGCTCCTCAGGCAGCGCCGCCGCTGGGTCAGCCGTTACCATCACGTGCTCCATTACCACCCGGGCTTCATGACCGGCATCGCCGCCCTCGGCTTACAGAGCGTGTTCCTCACCCTCAGCGTGCTGCTCACGCCGTTCGTGCCAGCGTTACTGCCGTGGGTGGCTGGCCTGTGGGCGGTGAAGGCGCTGGTGGAGTGGGTGGGAATGGGCGTCGGCACTAAGCAGTTCGGCCGCCGCGACCTGTGGGGCCTGAGCACCCTCTGGTGGATCCTGTGGCACCCCGCGTTCATAGCCGTTTCGGTGGTTGGGTCGTTCGTGAGCCCCGCCGCCTGGCATGCCGGCGCTGACTCGTACCGGCGACGCTTCTTCCAGCGCCGCTTGAGGGAGCTGCGGCGCCGCGTGCGCGCCGCCGCGCTGCGCAGCTAGAGGCGAGCACCCCGAATGCGGAGGACCGATGGCTGAAGCAGGGCGGGACCGCGCCGCGGAACCGGTGGCCTTCTGCGTCCACGGGCGGACCCTCGTGCGTGGGGCAAGTGGGCTAGACTCAGGCGGTTACCGCGCCGGAACGTAGGCGCCCTCACGCCGGCCGTACGGGCTGGCGACCTGTCGGAGGAAGAGATGAAAACCATTGTATTGGGAGGCGACGGCTTCTGCGGCTGGCCCACCAGCCTTCACCTGAGCAAGAACGGCCACGAGGTCATCATCGTCGATAACCTCTCGCGCCGGAACATCGATAACGAGCTCGAGGCGGGCTCCCTCACCCCCATCGCCCCCATGGGCCAGCGCCTGGCCGCGTGGAAGGAAGTGACGGGCAAGGAGATCGCCTTCCGCAACATCGACGTGGCGCAGGATTACGCGGCCCTGCTCGAGCTGCTGCAGACCGAGAAGCCTGACGCCGTGGTGCACTTCGCTGAGCAGCGCGCCGCGCCTTACTCCATGAAGAGCAGTTGGCATAAGCGTTACACGGTCGATAACAACGTGAACGCCACCAACAACCTGCTGGCCGCCATAGTTGAGAGCGGGCAGGACATCCACCTGGTGCACCTTGGCACCATGGGCGTGTACGGTTACGGCACGGCTGGCATGAAGATCCCCGAGGGGTACCTCGACGTGGAGGTCACCACGGACGAAGGTGAGCGCGTCCAGCAGAAGATCCTCTACCCCACCAACCCCGGCAGCATCTACCACATGACCAAGACGCTGGATCAGCTGCTCTTCGCGTACTACGCCAAGAACGACGACATGCGCATTACCGACCTGCACCAGGGCATCGTGTGGGGCACCAACACGCCCGAGACGAAGCTCGACGAGCGCCTGATCAACCGCTTCGATTACGACGGCGATTACGGCACGGTGCTCAACCGCTTCCTCATGCAGGCGGCCGTGGATCACCCCCTCACGGTGCACGGCACCGGCGGTCAGACCCGCGCGTTCATCCACATAACCGACACGGTCAAGTGCGTGGAGCTGGCGCTAGCCAACCCGCCGCAGCGTGGCGACAAGGTCAAGATCCTCAACCAGATGACCGAGACGCACCGCGTGCGCGACCTGGCTGAGCTGATCGCGCGCCTGTCGGGGGCTGAAGTGGCCTACGTGACCAACCCGCGCCGCGAG
>JBBAFX010000226.1:0-3846 GCA_041655195.1 Trueperaceae bacterium | reverse complement strand
GCCGGCGGCGGACTCTGGTGTCTCGGCGGGCTGATCTGCTGACCGCTGACTAGCCGCGTGAGCGGGCGGTTCGCCGACCGCGTCCAGCCCGGTCAGGTACGCCTGCAACAGCCCGCGGAACTGCTCCCGGAAGAGCGCGCGCTGGTGCTCGAGGCGGCTCACTTCCGACTGCATGCGCTGCAGCGCCTCCTCAGCGGACCTGAGGCGCGACGCCTTCTGGCGCTCCGCGTCCTGCAGCAGGAGCTCGGCCTCGCGGCGCGCTACCTCCTTCATGTCGGTAGCAATGCGCTCAGCCGCCATGACCGCGCGTTGCAGCTCCGCCTCGGCGGCCTTGAGCTCCTCCATGCGCACCTCGGCCTGATCCAGCTTCTGCCGCAGCGTCTGCGCCTCGCGCAGGCCCGCCTCCACCTCCACAGAGAGCCGCTCCAGGAAGGCGCGCACCTCCTTGCGGTCGTACCCACCCACGGAACGCGAGAACTCCGCGTGCTGGATGTCGATGGGCGAGAGGCGGCGGCTCATGGCGTCAGAGTTTCGGCAGCACCGCACGCACCAGACGCCGGAACGTCTCGCCGGAACGCGCAGCCATCTCCAGCACCTCGTCGCCGGTAGCGTGATGACCCTGGTCCGCGACCGCCATGTCGGTGATGGTGGAGAGACCGAGGACGCGCATGCCCATGTGGCGGGCTTTGAGGACCTCGAACACGGTGGACATGCCCACGGCGTCGGCGCCTAAGGTGCGGAACATGCGCAGCTCGGCTTGGGTGGCGTACGAGGGACCGCTGATGGCCAGGTAGATGCCCTCGCGGAGGGTGATGCGTTCCTCGAGCGCCGTCTGGCGCGCCAGCTCAAGGTACTCGGGGTCGTACGCGCCGTAAGTGACCAGGAAACGCGGGTAACGGTCGTCGTTGGGGCCGATGAGTGGGTTCTGACCGGTGAAGTTGATGAAGTCTATCTGAAGCATCTGCTCACCGGCCCGGAAGTTGGGGTCCAGGCCGCCGCAGGCGTTCGTGACCACCAGGCTTCTGGCGCCCAGCTCGTGCATGAGCTCGATAGGGAAGACCACGTCGCTGGCCGGGTAACCCTCGTACGGGTGCAGCCGCCCCTGCATGGCCACCACGCGGCGGCCAGCGAGCTCGCCCAGCACCAGGCGACCCGCGTGGCCGGGGGCGCTGGAGAGCGGCATGTCGGGTATGTCGGAGTAGGCCAGAACGCCGTGCGCTTCGATCTCGTCGGCCAGCGGGCCGAGCCCGGAGCCCAGCACCAGCGCCACGTCGGGCTTGAAGTCGGTAACGCTGCGGACGGCCGCAGCGGCCCGGGCGAGGCTCCCTTGGCGGGTGCCTGAGGACTGTTGGTTCATGCAGGGAATCATACCCGCCCCCCGCCGCCGCCGCATCTACAGAGACCTCTCACGAACGGTTCGGTAAACTGCACTCTATGCCGCGAACCCGCGTACTAGTCGTTCTCCTTCTCTTCACGTCGTTCTTCTTCGCCTCTGCACAGCAGGTGGAGGGGCGACTGGCGGAGGTGCGCGTAGAAGGCACGACCAACTACGCCGATATCGTCCGCACCCTCATCATCTCCAGACCAGGCACCGCTGTGGACACCATCGACCTGGAGGCCGAACGCAACCGCGTGTACAGCCTCGGTACTTTCGAAACGGTGACGGTGTCGTTCGAGTCGTCCGCCGCTGGACCCGTGCTGCTCGTGCGCGTGCGCGAGAACCCGCGCATAGGCGAGATCGAGTTCGAGGGCGTCAACGTGCTGCCCGTGGCCACCCTCGTGGACGCCTTGCGCTCCACCAACCTGCTCGAGCCTGGTCGCGTGCTGAACACGGCCCGCGCTGAGGAGTCCCTCAACACCATCCGCCAGCTCTACCGGCAAGCGGGCCTGCCTTACGACGTGGACGTAGTCATGACCACCGAGCTGGCCCCTGACCTGGCCACCAGCGCTGACGCCATCCCCGTCAGGCTCATCTTCACCGTTGACGAAACGGCCGAGATCACCGAGATCCGCTACGAGGGCAACACGGTCTTCACGGACGCGGAGCTCGACACGCTCTTCGTTGGCCTCGAGCGCGCCGGCGAGTTCGACCCCGCCCTATACTCCGAGACCGTGCGGGCGGTCGGCACCCGGTACGACAACCTCGGTTACCGCAGCAGCGGCGTAAACCTGCGCGCCACGGAGCTGCAGGACGGCGTGCTCACGGTGGCTATCCAGGAGCTCGTCATCGACTCCATAGACACGACCGCGTTAGGCGTCGACCCCGCCGACCTGGAGTTACAGCCAGGCGACCTCTTCAACTTCGACACGCTTCTGAACGACGTCAAGCGCTTGGCGCGCGGCCGCTCCTCCGACATCCAGCTGCAGGCCGGCATCTCCGCCAGCGGCGGTGTGAGGGTCACGTTCCGCGTGGGCGCCCCCGAGACGGCGGGGCCCGTGGCCGAGATCGTGTTCGAGGGCAACACCGTGCTCTCCTCCGAGCAGCTGCTCGCCGTGCTGAGCCTGCAGGAGGGCGACACGTTCACCTCGTTCCTGGCTGAGGAAGACTTCGTCTCCATCGTGCGCGCCTACCAGCAGGCGGGTTACCGCATAGTCACGCAGCCCGACTACAGCTACGACGACGGCCGCTACGTGCAGCGCGTCACCGAGCTGCAGCTCGAGGGTTACGAGCTCGAGTACGAGGGTGAGGTCGGCCCCACCCGCGAATCGGTGGTCACGCGCTACCTGCCCGACCCGGGCACCGTGGTCAACGACCAGCACATCATCGAGGGCCTCAGGCAGGTGGCTTCCCTCGGCGTGGTGGAGGTCGTGAACTACGCGCTGCAGCCGGGCGCCACCCCGAACTCGGCGGTGGTCACGGTGCAGCTGCGTAAGCGCCAGACCGGCGAACTGCGGCCCGCCGCCCAGTACGCCACCGACACCGGCTTTTCGGCCAGCCTCGCTTACTCCGAGAACAACTTCCTGGGGCTGGCGCACAAGGCGGGCGTACAGCTCGACGTGCTGAACACCGACCTAGGCATCATGCTGGGCGGCAGCCTCAACTACGACATCCCCTGGCTGTACATAGACGCGCTGGACTTCAAGGAGGTGCCCACCACCGTCAGCGCCTCCATCTTCAGCCTCGTGAACAACAACCAGACCCTCAGCGCGGACGGTCAGACCTCCGTGCCGTTCCCGGGCCTGCCCGCTGATCAACGCGTGCGGGTGGGGGAGTACACGACCCGCTCGACCGGCTTCGGGGTCTCCGTGGGCCGCCCTGTGGCGCCCTACACTTACCTGACCGTGTCCGGCCGCGGCGCCTACGCGCAGTACATGCTGGAGCCGCCCGGCGTGACGTGCGAGTTCGAGAACGGCGCCGTCACCAACGGCGACGTCTGTTCGCTGCCGTTCGAGGACGCGTTGCAGTACCTGCCCCTCTCCGGTCTCTCCGCCTTCACCAGCGTGCGGGTCGATTACGACAACCGCGATAACTCGAACTTCCCCACCGAGGGTATCAACGCCTACGGCACGTTCGGCATAGGCTTCGGTAACGACATGCTGAGCCCCGACACTGGGGAGCGCGCCGGTTACATCTTCGAGCAAGTCACGGGCGGGGTGCGCACCTACGTGCAGCTGGCCGACCTGGCGCCGGCCGAGATCACCGACGCCGGGCACGTGTTCGCCGTGCGCTTCGATGTGGGGCATCAGTTCGGTGGGCTCTACCCGGTCTCCAAGCGCTTCCTGGTGGGCCGCACCAACGACTTCGGTCCGCAGATCCGCGGTTACACCAACGACGACTTCAACCTCTCCCGCACTTACGCCACCAGCTCGCTTGAGTACCGCTACGACTTCAACCTCTCCACCTTC
>JBBAFX010000225.1:0-3857 GCA_041655195.1 Trueperaceae bacterium | reverse complement strand
CTCAATCTCCACGGCGTCGCCAGGCTCGGCGCCTTCAATGTAGATGGGGCCGTTGACCGGGTTGACCTTGCCGAAGTCGATGTTGGCCACGTCGGCGGCGGTGGAGTTCTCGTTCAGCTGCCCCCCACCGGAGTCGATGGTGTGCAGTTCGATCTGCTCGCCGGGCGCCACGGTGAGGATGGGCTCTATGGAGTTGTCCCAACCGAAGTGGTGATCGTGATCGTGAATAGTCTTGAAGCTGCTCAACGGTCTCTCCCTGCTGGACATACACCTTCTGAAGCCCTACGCTTTTTCGGCTTCACAGTCGAGGATAACGCGGGAACGCGGAACATAAACCCCGAAAACCCTAGAGTTGCGTACAGGTAGTTAGTGCGCGCGGCTCCATGGTGGCTGCCGCGCGCACGATCGAGTGCTTACTCTGCCTTACGCACCATCTCGTAGTGCACGGGGATGTGCATGGGGTCCACGAAGATCGCGGACGGGCCCGTGACGTTAGTGGAGTGCATGCTGACCTGCAGCTCGTGGAAGATCGGGATCCAAGGCGCTTCCTCCATGATCTCCATGAAGATGTCGCGCCACTCTGCCACGCGCGCCTCCTGCTGGTCGGCGCGGGCGAGCGTGTCGGCACGCGCCGCGCGGGCTTCCAGGTCCTCGTTGCAGTAGCGCGCCCAGTTCCAACCGCCAGGGATGTTGCTCGCGCACGCCAGAATGGGCCAGTAGAAGTTGTTCGGGTCGGGGTAATCAGCGATCCACGCCATACCACCCGACCAGATCAGCGGAGCCTCACCAGCGCCGCCCGCCTCGATCACGGTGCTCTGCGCCTGCGTACGCAGCGCCACGTTCACGCCGATCTCGGCCAGGTCCGCCTGGATGGCCTGCGCGATGCGGTCGTTCGGGGCCACGTTGTAGGCGTACAGCTCAGTATCGAACCCGTTCGGGTAACCGGCCTCAGCCAGCAGCTCGCGGGCGGCCTCCGGATCGTACGGGTAGCCGGCGTAATCCGCGTTATGGCTCTCGAACAGCGGCGGCAGGATCTGCGTGGCCGGTACGGCGCGATTGTTGATCAGGCGCACGATGCGGTCCTTGTTGATGGCCATGTTCAGCGCCTGACGCACGCGCACGTCGTCGAACGGCTCCATGTTCACGTTGATAGTCACGTAACCCGTCTGCATCTGTTCACCGCGAGCCACCTGCTGCGAGAGATCCGGGTCGTCCATCACTTCCGTGAAGCGCGCGCTGGGAATACCGTCGCCCAGCACATCGACCTCACCCTGCAGGAGGCGCAAGAACGCCACGTTCGGGTCCACGCCCACCTGGAACACCATCTCGTCCAGGTACGGCAAGCCCTCCTCGAAGTAGTTCGGGTTGCGCTCCAGCACCACGCGCTGACCCAAGACCCACTCCTTCAGCATGAAACCGCCCGTGCCAACCGGGTTATGACCGAAATCGCCACCTGCGGCCTCCACGGCCTCCTGCGGCACGATATGCGCGAAGTTCAGGCCCATCTTGTGCAGGAACGAAGCATCAGGCTCGCTAGTGGTGATGCGCACGGTGTAATCGTCCACAACCTCAACGCCGGCCACGCTGTCCGCCTCGCCGTCGATGAACTCCTGCGCGCCCGCGATGGTCGTGTAGAAGCCCTGACCCGGGCTCTGCGTGGCGGGGTCCAGCACGCGCTCGAAGGTGTAACGCACGTCGTCCGCCACCAGCTCGCGGCCGTTATGGAACAGCACGCCCTGCCGCAAGTTGAAGGTGTAAGTGAGACCGTCCTCGCTCACGTCGTAACTCTCGGCGAGGTGCGGGACCAGCTCCGTGGTGCCGGGCACGTAATCCATGAGGCCGTCGAAGATGGTCTTGATGATCGACCAGTTCTGCCAGTCGTAACCCACCTGCGGGTCGAGGGTGCTGATGTCGTCCTGGAACGACACCGTGGCGCTGCCGCCCTGCTGGGCGAACGCCATGGAGCCAACGAGCAGCGCAGCGCTCAGCAGCGCGGCCACGCGCTGCCAGGCGACGCCGCGTATTCGCGGGGCGTCCGAATCTCTACCGTTCACTTGCTGCATTTCCCATCCTTCCGTGCGCGTGGTGACCGCGCCCTTCCGGTAACTCGCGCGTCCGGCACCCGGGGTGATGCCAGATCGGGCGAGGTAACCGCTACGAGTACCGGATCCTGGGATCCAGGGCCGGGTAGACCAAGTCGGCGAGCAAGTTGCCCAGCACGACGAACAAGGCGGTCACGAGAACACCGCCCATGATGACGGGAATATCCACCAGTTGGATGGCCTGCCAGATCATCTGACCGATGCCCGGCCAGCCGAACACCGACTCTACGATGACGATGCCGCCCATGAACACGCCGATGTCGAGCCCCACCAGCGCCACCACCGGCAGCACCGCGTTCTTCAGCACGTGCTTGAAGACCACCTTGGAGGGGAACACGCCCTTGGCGCGCGCGGTGCGCACGTAATCCTGCCGCAGCACGTCGATCATGGCGCTGCGGGTCACGCGCGCGTACCACCCGCCGCCCGCCAGACCCACGGCGATGGCCGGCAGAACTATGTGCCTGGCGGTGCCGTAACCGCCGAGCGGGAAGATGGGTATGAGGTACGCGAAGAAGTAGATGAGCAGTAGCCCCACCACGAACTGCGGAGCTGACACGCCCACGAACGCGAACGCCATGACGCCCTGGTCCACCCACGTACCACGCTTTATGGCGGCAATCATGCCCATGGGCAGCCCGATGAGCAGCTCGAACAGTATGCCCACCAACGCCAGTTGCAGGGTGGGCGCCAGGCGGCTGCGGATGATGCGGGTCACGTCCGCTTTCTGCGCGTACGAACGCCCGAAATCGCCCTTCAGCAGGTTGCGTAAGTAAGTCACGTACTGCTGCGGCAGCGGCCGGTTGAGGCCCAGCTGCTCGCGGATGCTCTCCACCGTGGCCACGGTGGCGCTGCGGCCCGCGATCATGCGCGCCGGGTCGGCTGGCAGCAGGAACGCTAGCAGGAACGTGATGATGCTAACGCCCAGCAGCACGCCCGCGGCCTGCAGCACGCGTTGGGAGAGGTACGCGATCATGCCGCCAGCCCCCCACGGCCGACCCGGTGGGCGCGGGTTGGCGGGCCGCTCATCGGCGCTCCGCCAAGTCGAGCGAGTCGCGCAGGGCCTCGCCGAAGAGGTTGAACGACAGCGACGTGAGCACTATGGCTACGCCGGGGAACGCCACCAGCCAGGGGGCGTCGAGGAAGTACGACTGGCTTTCGTTGATGATGCCGCCCCAGCTCGGTGTGGGCGGTTGCACGCCAACGCCCAGGAAGCTGAGCGACGCCTCGAGCAGCACGGTGGTGCTTATGCCGAGGGTGCCGAACACCATGAGCGTGCTGACCAGGTGGGGCAGTATGTGCCGGAAGAGCGTGCGGAACGTGCCCACGCCGAGCGCGCCGGCGGCTTCCACGAACTCGCGCTGGCCGATGCTGAGCACCTGCGCGTAGATGGCGCGCGCGATCCACACCCAGTTCACGAGTGCGATGACCAGCGCCACGATCCATAGGCTAGGCCGCAGGATGGCCGCGAGCGCGATGGCGAGGATGAGGGCGGGGAAGGCCGTCATGACGTCAGTGATGCGCATGAGGATGGTCTCTGTTACGCCGCGGAAGTAGCCCGCCACCACTCCAATGATGAGTCCGAGGAGCACGGCGGCGCCGTTGGCGAGCACGCCCACGAGTAGCGACACGCGTGCGCCGTAAAGGATGCGGCTGGCGAGGTCCCGGCCGAGGGTGTCGGTACCTAATGGGAAGCGTTCGGATGGTGGTAGGGGATCGCCGAAGTCGGTGAGGCCGTCGAAGTACTGGCGGGCGGGG
>JBBAFX010000224.1:0-3862 GCA_041655195.1 Trueperaceae bacterium | reverse complement strand
GAAACCGCTACCGCCGAGGACGCCGAAACGGCCACCGCGGAGGAGCCGGCCACCGACGCCACGCCCCCAGCCGAGACTGCCACCGCCAGCCTCACGTGGGACACCGAACTGGGCGCCACCACCTACAACGCCAACTGCGTAGCGTGCCACCAGGGCAGCGGCCAGGGCATACCCGGCGCGTTCCCGCCCCTCGCGGGCCACGCTGCCGACGTGTACGCAGCCGGCGGCCAGACCTACCTGATAGACGTGTTCCTCTACGGGCTGCAAGGCGCCATCCAAGTGAACGGCACCACCTACAACGGCTTCATGCCAGCCTGGGGCCAGTTCTCCGATGAGCAGGTCGCCAGCGTGCTCAACCACATCGTCACCAACTGGGGCGACACCCCCGCCGACTTCGTGCCGTTCCAGGCAGCCGACGTGGCAGCCGAACGCGACAAGGGCCTCAGCGCCACCGACGTTCACGACGCAAGGGGCCAGCTCGGTCTCTGAGCCATAACACGGGCCGGCCCGAAAAGGCGGCCGCAAGACGATCGGGCGCGCGCGGACATCCGCCGCGCCCGGTTTCGGTTTAGCATGAACGCGGTCGCGGCAGCACTCTCCGCGTGAAGGGTTAGCAATGCTTTATCTCGATTGGCAGATCGAGCCCGTGCTCATAGGGCTCATCACCACCTTCGCGGTGGCTTATTACCTATCCGTGGGGCCGCTCCGGCAGCGCCTAGCGCCCGGCCAGCCGTTCCCCACTCAACGCGCGCTCGTGTTCACTAGCGGGCTGTTGCTCCTCTTCCTCATCGAGGGCTCTCCCCTGCACGACCTAGCGGAGCGTTACCTGCTCTCGGCGCATATGGTGCAGCACCTGCTGCTCACCTACCTGGTGGCGCCCCTGCTGCTAGTCGGTACGCCCGCCTGGCTGCTGCGCGCCACTCTGGCCAACAAGGCCGTGTACCCGTTCTTCCGGTTGGCGCTGCACCCGCTCACCACCTTCGCTACGTTCGCACTGGTCATGTACGTCTACCACCTGCCGCGCATCTACGACATAGCGCTCATCAACACCTCTCTGCACCACGGTGTGCACATCATCATCCTCTTCGCCAGCCTCATGCTGTGGTGGCCCACCCTCAGCCCGCTCCCCGAGCTGCCGCGGCCGCCCTACATCATCCGCCTCGCGTACCTGTTCCTGGTGCCCGTAGCGCAGCTGCCCATCTTCGCCGGCATCACCTTCGCGCCCGAGCCCCTCTACCAGATGTACGCCAACATGCCCACCCGCGCGTTCGGCCTCTCCGTCCTAGAGGACCAAGCCATAGCCGGCGTCATCATGAAGGTCTTCGGCGTGGTCGCGTTCGGCATCCCCTTCATCGCTACGTTCTTCGCCTGGTACCGGGCGGAACTGTCGCCCGGGCGCCCGCAGCAGGGCGGCAAGGGCAGGCCCGACCTGAAGACGTCAGCGTGAAACAGGACGACGAACGCCACGGCGACTACAGCGCACCACACCTAGGCGATGACCGCGAGCTGTGGGACGGCGCTGACCGCCCTCGCGCCATGAAGCTCATCCAGGGCTACATCTGGCACCCGCGCGATACTCCACTGGACCTGTTCCACTACGTGCCCGCCGAGCTGCCTGGCGAGGTGCACGTGCTCATGGACGCCATGCCGGCAGCGCCGTTCGCGTTCTTCGACGACGGCACCCTCAGCGCCACCCAGCAGGTCTACCAATTGACGGTCATGCGCATCGTGCAGCCGGGCGAGAACCCCGCCGCGGGCCTGCAGGCGGTAGCCGCCAAGCTCCAGGAGCACCTGAACACCACCCCGGAGGGCGTGGGCTGGCAGCTGATGGAGGACCTGCGCGAGGTCGACTGACCCACGCGCTCAATACCAACGCCAAAGCCGCCGCCAACGCCAACGCCTCCGTCGATCAGGAGATCCCGGTGCAGCAGCAGGACACCCGCCTAACCGCCGTGACCCAGCTCGAGTCCGCTGGACCCATCGTGCTGTTCGACGGTGTCTGTAACCTCTGCAACGGCGCCGTGCGCTTCGTAATCGCTCGAGATCCCGCCGGCCGGGTGCGCTTCGCTTCACTGCAGTCCGAAGTCGCGCGCCGCTTGCTGCAGGAGCATGCCGGCGCGCCGGCAGTTCACGAGGGTGAGGTGCCGCCGGGCGACCTCATTGAGGTGGCCACGGGCCCCAGCTGGCTAGCAGTGCCAGGTCCATCCGAAGCCGGCGATACCATACTCCTGATAGAGAACGGCCAGCTCTACGCCCGCTCCACCGCCGCCTTACGGCTAGCGGGCCACATGCGTGGGCCGTGGCCAGTCCTGAAGGCCCTGCTGTTGGTGCCGGAACGCTTACGCGACGCCGTCTATGGCCTGGTGAGCCGGCGCCGCTACCGCTGGTTCGGCCGAACGGATGTTTGCCGCTTGCCCTCCCCCGCGGAGGCGGCGAGGTTCCTGAACTGAGCTAGCTTCGTTCACCGGAACTGGCAGCGCAAACACAAGGCGAGTGTCGCGCTCCGCGCGGTCGCCTGCCGCCTTACGGCCGCTGCGTAATGACGCGGAGTTCGTCCGGGTAGATGAAACCCTGCTTGCGAGCCAGCTGTTCGCGGAAGGCGGCGTCCTCCGTGCGTTCAGCTATGGCGGCCAGGGCGTTGCGCTCGGCCTGCATGGCGCTAACCTCGCGCTCCAGGCGGCTGATCTCGCGCTGGTGCACGAACATGCGGTCCGCCTCCACGTAATTGAGGTACAGGAGCTGCACAGTGCCCACCGTGGCTATGAGCACGATGACCCAGTGCGGCATGCGCCGCCGCTCGGCTTGTTGCGGGCTTTCGGTCACTTCATGACCTCCTGCAACGCTACGGCCTCGCGCAGGAAGCGCACGGCGTCCTCAGGCAGCGTGGGGTTCACGAAGAAGCCCGTACCCCAGTCGAAGCCCGCCTGGTTGGTCAGGCGCGGCAGGATCTCGATATGCCAGTGGAAGTCAGGCGCGCCCCGTTTGACGTCCGTGTGGAACGTCAGGTTATAGGGCGGGTTATCGAGCGCGTCGCCCAGGCCGCGCACCAGCACCTGCAGTATGTCGGCGAGGAGCGGCAAGCTGTTGGCGGCGACGCCCGCGTAAGAACTGGCGTGCTGCTTAGGCAGGATCCACGTTTCGAACGGGGTCTTGGAGGCGAACGGCGCGAACGCTACGTACGCTTCGTTCTCGGTCACTACACGCTCGCGGAGCGCTAGCTCCTCCGTCAGCACGTCGCAGAAGAGGCAACTGCCGTGCGCCTGGTAGTGCTCGGCGGCCACCTGTTTCTCCTCGCCCACCCAGCGGTCCGTGACCGGCACCGCCAAGAGCTGCCCGTACGGGTGCTCGTAGAGCGCACCCGCAGCGCGGCCGAAGTTACGGCTCACCTGCACGTGCCGCACACCCGGGCGGGAGGCGACCACCTCAAGGCGGTCGCGGTAGAAGCGCAGCACCTCCGTCAGGTGGGTGGGGTTCATGGTCTCCAGCCGCGCGCGCGGGTCCGGGTGCTCCACGATCAGTTCGTGATAACCGAGCGCCGGCAGCTGCGTGAAGAACGAGCTACCCTCGTCCACCGGGTGGGGGCGGGCGCTGACCATGCCGGCGGGGTGCACCAGAGCGCGCATACGCCAGTCCGGGCTGTCGACCCCGGAGGTGGCGGGCCGCACCGCGGCGGTTTCGGCGCCCACGGACGCACCGCCGCCTGGCGACAACGGCGACATGGCGGGCGCCATGGGCACGCTGCCGAAATCAGACGCCTCCAGCCCGCGCTCTGGCGACAGCAGTACCCAGGCGCGGCCGAACGGATCCCGACGGAAGAGCGGCATGCGGCTTCAGTCTACTCGCGCGTGTACGGCACGAACGT
>JBBAFX010000223.1:0-3883 GCA_041655195.1 Trueperaceae bacterium | reverse complement strand
CGTCCACCGAGATGGAGCCGGCGGCCAGCATGTCGAGGATCCTCCGGCGGTCTTCGCTATCAGCCACGGCGCTCCCCCAGGTCGATGCTGCCGGTGGTAACGGACACTTCGAGCTGTGCAGCGCCGTTCCCGTAGTTGCCCTCAAGGCTCTCCCCGAGGCTGCGACCCTTCGTCTTGAGGCCCGGCAGCTTGCTGGAGATGTCGCCGATGGAGGCGTCCGCTTTGATGGCCACGCCAGAAGCGGGCGCGAGGCGCACCTGGACGTTGCCGGCCGTTACGTTGATGCGGTGCGAGCCGCTGGTGAGCTCGGCCTCTATTTCGATGTCGCCGGCCCGGCTGGTGAAATCGATGCCCTTCAGGCCAGTGGCGTCTAGGTCCCCGGCCGTGAGGTGCCCGCGAAGGTACGGCACGCCGACGAGGTCAACGTCGCCGGCCGTGGCCGCCAGGTCGAGGCCGTAACCGGCTGGCAGGCGCATGGAAAGGTTGCCGCTGCGCAGGCGGCCGAGCATCTTGTCTAGGAACGAGCCCGACGGTTGGTCCCAGCGGACCTTGAAGTCGTTGCCAGCACGCTCGACTATGACGTCGACGGGTCCGTCGCTCTCGATCTCGGGCTCTTCCAGCCCATCGTCGACCACCACGTCCAGTTCGCCTGCGAGCATCTGCAGCGACACCCAGCGCGTGCCTTCCGGCGCTGAGGCGGTGGGGGCGGGCGGGGTTTCAGCGGCCTGGGGCGCTGGGGGCGCGGGTGGGGCGGGTGGTGCTGGTGGTGCAGGAGGGGCGGGTGGTGCCGGCGGAGCAGGCGGAGCAGTCTGAGCGGGTACCGCGGTTGGCGCGGCTGGCGCGGTTGGCGCGGTTGGCGCAGTGTCGCTCCCTATTGGCGGCAGGGGCGCTAGGTTCCGCTCTCCTGGCGTGCCCGCTTCTATAGCACGGGCCTCAGCGCCGATCTCTTCGCCCGCGGCTTGCAGTTCATCATCCGCGAGCTTGGCCGTCTCCAGTACGGCTACCAGTTGCTCGCCTTCAGCTTCGGTGATCCGGCCATCCCGCACCATCTGTCTGACTCTCTCTATGTCTGTCACTCTTAGGCTCCTCCAGGTTGCTTACTTGGTGGGCGTTGCCTTGGTGGGCGTTGCCTTGGTGGGCGTTGCCTTGGTGGGCGTTGCCTTGGTGGGCGTTGGGCCCGGCCCCCGTACCCGCGGGCTGGGCGTGCGGGTCTCAGCTCAGCAGGTGCGCGTCGCGCCTTGGGGTCTCAAGGCCCCAGCTGCCGGTCGTGTCGTTTCGCGAGCTGCTTGCGCCGTCTATGCGGTTGGCCCACATGCGGAAGGTGCGCGCCGCGAACCGGGCGAGGGGCGACGTGGTTCCCCGCGTGAGCCGCGCGTTGTGCGCTTCCTTCCGAAGCCTTGCGGTGTACTCGGCAGCGTTGCGAGTGAACCTGTAATCGAACATCCTCGCCTCCTTGGTGGGAATGATAGAGCGAGGTTATTGATTTGTCAAGCCTAAGCTTCTATTTGCTAAATCATCGCTTGCTATTCATCGAGGTTCCGCTTCACAACGTACCCGCCACCCTGGAAGCCCACGGCAGCGAAGCCGTCCTCGAGCAGGCGCGCTAGCGTGACACCGACAGCCCCGCGCCACCGCTGGGCTAGGTCGGGGTTCGCGGCAAGGAGGTGCGTGACGTCCTGCGGCACTGCCACCCGCACACAGGTCGCGTCGTCCGGAACGGGGGCTATGAGCGGCTCGGCCTCGGGAGACGCGTCCGAAGGCCTAACTGCCCAGGGTTGCTGCTCAGCTTCGTCAAGCGTGCGGGGTTCGAGCGTGCGGGGTTCGAGCGCGTGAGGGGTGGGGCCGTCATGCGGGGTGGCGCGCGGCGCCTCCTCGTAGCTGGGGCTGCCCACGCGTGGCTCCAGGTGCCGGACACGCTGGGAATCGAGCAACCACAGGGCCAACAGGCGGTCGCTACTCTGCCCGCCGCCGAGCGGGCCGCTCATCGCGCCGTAGAAGTCGACCAGGTAATCGAAGGCTACGGCGCCCAGGTGCTCGAGGTTGAGGCGTGCGTTACGGGCCTGTAAGGGGTCGAACGTCCAGGAGATCCAACCTAGGCCGTTCCCCTGCGCCCACGTGCGCTGCTGCCACTTGAGCGCCTGACCCACGCCCAGGCCGCGACCTTCGCTGCGCACCGCCACCATGTGCGAATGCAGGCCTGGGCCCTCCATGCCACGACCGTGGGGCATAGCTAGGAAGCCGTAGGAGAAGCCGATCATGCGGCCCTCCTCGAAAGCGGCCGCCAGCTGGCCGCCGGAGTGCTCCACCGCGCGCAGGTGAGGAGCGGGGACAATATCGTCGGGGCCCCATACCTCTCGCTGGATGGCCTCTATCTCGACCAGGTCGGCATGCGTCAGCCCGCTTCTGATCTCGAAGCGGCGGTCACCCACGGTGCGGACGTAGCTCATGTCTTCGGATTGTAAGGCTTAGCTGTTTCTGCGCGGACGTCTTCTACGCGTGGCCTTGTCCGAGCCGTGTGCTGGCGGCCGGCGTGGGGCACTCGTCTGGCGTGACTGATTACTTGACGTCGTCGGTACGAGCGCGCTTAGCGCTGGCGGGAGAGACGCCGGTCAGGCTGAAGCGAGGCTCATCGACTTCCCAGCCCGTTACGGCTTCCACGTACTCCTTGAGGAACCTGCCGAGCGGCACGCCGTTGATCTCGGGAGCGGGTACGTCCAGAACCTCACCGGTTTCATGGCATACGACGTGGTAGTGCGGCGTGACGTTGCTGTCGTAGAACGACTGGCCCGTGGGCGTCTTGTACTCACGCACCAGGCCCGCTTCCGCCAGCGTGGAGAGGTTCAGGTACACGGTAGAGAGGCTAAGCTCCTCGCCGCGCCCCTTAAGGTCCACGTAGAGGCTCTCGGCGCTCACGTGCCTGTCGCGTTCCAACAGGTAGCCGAGGATCACCTCGCGCGGCCGACTGTAGCGCAGGCCGTGGTCCTTGAGCACGTCCCGCATCTCCAGTTCATCCAGTTTGCGACCCGTACGTACGTCCGCACCTCGGGTCGGCTCGGTATGGTTACTACTCACTGTCTTCTCGTACCTCTCCGGCAGCATGCCGTTCGTACCGTGCATGGTATCACGCTGCCATACGAGTAAACCCCGCCGTAAGGACAGTACGGTACGGCGGGGCTGCGGTTACCGGTCGTTACCTGCGCCCGGCATGAACTTGGGACATAGCGCCGGTAGACTGACGCGCTCAGATGAGGTCGGCTACGGCGTCCCTTTCCTCCAGCAGTTCCTGTTCGCTGAGGCGCATGCGCTCCTTGATGAAGTCGCTGTTCTCGAGCCCTTCGACTACCGTGACCGCGCCGTTCGCCACGGTTACGGGGAACGAGTAGATGATGCCTTCAGCCACCCCGTACCAGCCGCGGCTGGGGATGCCCATACTGACCCAATCGCCCGCAGCGGAGCCGAGAGCCCAGGTACGCATGTGGTCTATGGCGGCGTTAGCGGCGGACGCGGCGCTAGAAGCACCCCGAGCGTCGATGATGGCAGCTCCGCGTTTCTGCACGACGGGTATGAACTCTTGCTCCGTCCACTCCCGGTCGACCGCATCGGTCGCCGGCCGGCCGCTCACGGTGGCGTGATTGAGGTCGGGGACCTGCGTGCTGGAGTGGTTACCCCAGATGATCATCCGTTTCACGTCGGAGACAGCGGCGCCGGCCTTGGTGGCGAGCTGGCTTAGCGCGCGGTTGTGGTCGAGGCGCGTCATGGCGCTGAACTGCTCCGGCTTGAGGTCGGGCGCGTTCCTCATGGCGATCAGGCAGTTGGTGTTAGCGGGGTTGCCCACCACCAGCACCTTCACGCCGCGCGCGGCGTGATCGTTTAGCGCCTTGCC
>JBBAFX010000222.1:0-3884 GCA_041655195.1 Trueperaceae bacterium | reverse complement strand
CCGCCCCCATCTGCCTGAACCACACGGGTTCACCGTCCGCGTCCAGTTTGGCAAGGAAGGCATCGTTCTGGCTCGTAAGCGTTTGGTCCGGGAACGCGCCGGTGGTCGTGCCGACCACGTAGATGCTGCCGCCATCAGCGAGAGCCATGTTGCCCGTCGAGGTCGAGGAGTCTGCACTAGCCTCGAACTGACGCACCCACTGCAGGCTGCCCGCCTCGTCGAACATGGCAACGTACGAGTCGGAAGCGCCAGAGTTGGTGTTCCCAACGAACACTCCGTCGGTGCTCCCGGCAACGAATACGTTGCCCATTGCGTCCACCGCCACTGCCACGGCCGAATCCGCGGCCGCCGTCCCGTACTGCGTGGTACACAACACTTCGCCATCAGCCGCGTACTTCCTGATGAACGCGTCATAACCGCCAACACGGGTTGACCCCAACGTGCCAAGCGTGGTGCCAACAACGTAGATGTCGCCGGCCGCGTCTGTGCTTACGCCGCCCGCGTAATCGTACTGGTCGGTTCCGAACTGGTCTGTCCATACCTCGGAACCATCGGGGGCGACCTTGACCACGAAACCGTCCTGGCGGCCCAGGTTCTCGTGGCCCTGGAGAGCTCCGGTCGTCAATCCCACCACGACGACGTTGCCGCCGGCGCTATACTCACCTCACCAACAACCCAGGAAGCGAGGAGGTACCGTTCATGGCTACACGGTTCGTTCGCCCCGCAATCAGCGCCGTTCTGGTGCTCTGCCTAGGAGTCGCGGTCGCTGTTTCGCCAGCGCCAACTGCGGCCACCAACGGCATGGTGGTCACGGCGCAGCACCTGGCCAGCGACATCGGCCTCAGCGTTCTGGAGGACGGCGGTAACGCCGTTGACGCCGCTGTGGCGGTCGGTTACGCGCTGGCCGTTACGCTGCCTAGCGCCGGCAACATCGGCGGTGGCGGCTTCATGCTCGTGCACCTGGCCAGCGGCGAGGACATCTTCATCAACTTCCGCGAGAAGGCCAGCCTCAACGCCACTGTGAACATGTACCTCGACGACGCTGGCAACGTAGTGCCCGGCGCCAGCACCCAAACGTACCTGGGCGTGGGCGTTCCCGGCACCGTCATGGGCCTCGAGCACGCGCGCGAGCAGTACGGCACCATGAGCCGCGCCGAACTCATGGCGCCCGCCATCGCCTTAGCGCGCGACGGCTTCACGCTCGTTCCTGGTGACGACGTGCTGAACCCGCCCCTCGCCGCCTTCAGGGCCGAACCGAACGTAGCCGCCATCTTCCTCAAGGACGGCGAGCCGTACCAGATCGGCGACGTACTGGTTCAGTCCGACCTGGCGGCCACCCTGCAGCTGATCTCGGACGAGGGCACGGACGCCTTCTACCTCGGCTCCATCGCCGAAAGGGTCGTCCAAGCCAGTAACGAGAACGGCGGCATCCTCTCTATGGAGGACTTCGCTAACTACCAGGTGGCCGAGTACGAGCCGGTGCGCTGCAACTACCGCGGTTACGAGATAGTCTCCTCGCCGCCGCCTAGCTCCGGCGGCACCACCATCTGCCTCATCCTCAACGTGCTCGAGGGTTACCCGCTGGGTTACCTCGGCTTCAACTCGGCGCAGACGGTGCATTACATGGTGGAGGCCATGCGCCACGCCTACGTGGACCGCAACACCTACCTGGGCGACCCCGAGTTCGTTGATAACCCGCTGGACCGCCTGCTCTCGAAAGACTACGCAGCGGCCATCCGCGCTCAGATCAGCGATCACCGCGCGGCTCGCTCTGCTGACATCGCGCCCGGCACCCCGCCGCACGAAGGTGTGAACACCACGCACTACTCGATAGTCGATAAGGACGGCAACGCGGTGGCCGTCACGTACACCATCAACCTGGGCTTCGGCGTCAAGAAGATCGCCGGCGATACGGGCTTCTTCCTCAACAACGAGCTCGATGACTTCACCGCCAAACCCGGCGTGCCGAACGCGTTCGGGTTGGTGCAGGGCGAAGCTAACGCGGTGGCGCCCGGCAAGACGCCGCTCAGCTCCATGTCCCCAACCCTCGTCAACAAGGACGGCGACATCTACATGGTCACCGGCAGCCCCGGCGGCGCGCGCATCATCACCATCACGCTCGAGTCCATCCTCAACGTCATAGACCACGGCATGAACGTTCAGGAAGCCATCGACGCGCCGCGTGTTCACCACCAATGGCTGCCCGACACCGTCTACCTTGAGCGCTTCGCCGTGTCGGCCGACACGCGCAAGCTCCTCGAGAACATGGGGCACACCTTCACCGACTCCGCCAACCCGTGGGGCGTGGCGGAGGCCATACTCGTGGATCCCGACACTGGCACCCTGTACGGCGCCCACGACAGCCGCAGGCCCGCCGGGGCGGTCAGGGGCTACTGACCAGCTAGGTTAGGTCTCAGGATCAAGCACGTCGGTGCGCCTCGAGCGTGTGCTCGGGGCGCACATTTCGGCAGTGGCACACAGCAATTGACACACATCAACTGGCCCTTAGTAACGGGCCCACAGCGACACGTTCTTCAAAGCGATTAATCCCAGTTTAGCGCCCAACAAACAACGATCTACCCAACACCACAACACGGCAGCCCCGTCGTGCCAGCTGCCGCTAAGGGAGATCGTTATGAGTCCGACATCGCGCTGCCCCAGCCCGCACCGCACGACCTTGCCCCTCTTGGTGCTGCTCTTGGGGATACTCTTGGCCGCTTGCGGCGGCTCCCCCACGCCGCCTAGCGGTGGCGGTGGCGGCGGTGGCGGCGGTGAGGTGGCGCTTGCCGTTCTAGAACTGCGGGTAACGCCGCCCACCACTACGGCCGGTTCTGAAGTCACGGTTAGCTTCAACATCGCCAACCAGGGTGAGACCGCTACCCCCAGCTTCCAGGCGGCCGTCTCGCTCCTACCGAACGGAGCAGAAAAGCCGAACCGCTTCAGGATTGCCGATGTCGAGGTCATGGTACCGGTGATTCCAGCCGGCGAGAGCCTGCCCTTCACCGCGAAGCTGCCCGTACTGGCCATCGTGCCGGCTGGCAGCCACATGATCTGGGTGATAGCCGACCAGAAAGAGACACTAGACATGAAGGCTGGCGTCGAGAACTGGGCATCGACCGCGTTGCAGGTAACAACTGCCGGGTACATTGCGCCTCTTTGGTCCAGGCAGTTCGGTACCAGCTCAGAAGATAGAGGCTCAGCACTAGTGGCGGCGAGCGACGGTAGCGTTGTCGTCGTGGGCACCACGGGCGGCACCCTGCCCGGCAGCGCCACTCCCGGAACCGAAAGCAGGGGCGTGTTCGTGACCAAGTATGGCGCGGACGGCACGAACCTGTGGGTCGATCAGTTCGGTGTGGACGCCGCAGACAGCCCCGTTTCCGTGAACGGCGTTGCCCTAGACAGCCTGAACAACGTCATCGTGGTCGGAAGCACGGACGGCCCTCTGCCTGACAACGTTCTCCTGGGCGGCTCGGACGCCTACATCGCTAAGTTCTCGCCAGATGGTGACTTGCTGTGGTTGAGCCACTTCGGCTCGGCCGGTGACGATTCGGCCAAGGCAGTGGCGGTCGATGATAGCGACAACATCCTCGTAGTGGGCAGCACGGCCGGTGCGTTGCCGGGCGGCACCTCCGCGGGCAACTACGACGCCTACGTTGCGAGGTTCTCCCCTGATGGCACCAACACGTGGGTCACGCAGTTCGGCTCGTACGCCTCGGACGACGCTGACGGCATGGTCATAGCTGATGACGGCAGCGTGTTCGTTTACGGCACCGCTGCTGGGCCGTTGCCAGGCAACGTGCACGGTGGCGGAACGTTGAGCGACGCCTACGTGGGCAAGCTCGACGGTGACGGCGGCCTCGAGTGGCTCACCCAACTGGGCACCG